>NZ_CAJCHS010000438.1 GCF_903970205.1 Nevskia soli
TCGAAGCGGCTGGCGCGCATGATCGAGACCTTCCTCAACGTCGAGCGTCTTTCCGCAGGCGAGATGGACCTGAAGCGCGACCGGTTCGCGGCCTGGGAACTGGTCGACCAGTGTGTCGTGCGCGTCCGTCCCATCGCCCAGCGCAAGAACATCGACATCGCGATGGAGAACGTCCCTCTTTCCGACCTGACGGGCGACCGCGAACTCATGGAATACGCCGTGTATAACCTGCTGACCAATGCGGTGAAATACTCGCCCCCGGAAACGCGCGTCACGGTGTCAGGCTCCGAAGCGCGCGGCGCCGTGCGGCTTTGGGTGGAAGATCAGGGAATCGGAATGGATAAGCACGAGGTGCGTCGCGTGTTCGAGCGCTTCTACCGGACGAAGAAGGCCGAGCAGACCGGTGAGGCGGGAACCGGCATCGGACTTTCCATCGTGGAACAGATCGTCGCGCAGCACGGCGGGTCCATTCTGGTGGACTCCACGCCCGGCAAAGGATCAAGATTCACTTTAGTCTTGCCTTTGAGTGGCGGACAATAGTAAATAAGCTATGGAAACGCAGCGCCTGCTCGTAGTGGAAGATGATGCCAGTGTGCGGAACACGATAAGCACCTTCCTCGAACTGGAAGGCTATGCGGTGGACGCCGTCTCGAGCACCAGAGAAGCACTCGATCGCCTCAAGCGCGACGACTACCCGATCGTGATCTCCGATATCTATGTCGACGACCGAACCGGTCTCGATGTCCTGGATGCGGCGCGGACCAAAGATCCGGACTGCTCCGTGATCCTGATGACGGCGCGAGGCACCATGGAAACCGTGATGGCGGCGACGCGCGGCGGTGTGTTCGACTATATAGCCAAACCGTTTGAACTGGATCGCATCCTCGAAACCGTGAAGCGGGCGGAAGCGAGCCGCGAAGGGATCGACGACCCCTTCGAGACCGAGCCGATGCCGACCACCGAAATGATCGGGGCCTCTTCGGCCATGATCGATGTCTACAAGACGGTGTCGCGCGTGGCGCCGACCGACGCGACCGTGTTGATCGAAGGCGAAACGGGTACCGGCAAGGAGATGATCGCGCGCATGGTGCATCAGTTCAGCCGGCGTGTGTCGATGCCGTTCGTGCCGGTGGATTGCGGCGCCATCGCGTCTTCCTTACTTGAAAGCGAGTTGTTTGGAGCGATGCGCGGCGCGTTCACGGGCGCCGATCGCGATCGCATCGGTGTGATTGAATCGGCCAATCGCGGAACGGTGTTCCTCGATGAAATCGGCGACATCGATCTCAGTTTTCAGTTGAAGCTGCTGCGATTTTTGCAGGAGCGCGAGGTGCGGCCGGTCGGCGCGTCCCGGCCGAAGGCGGTGGACGTTCGCGTGGTCGCGGCCACCAACCGCGACCTGCAGCAGATGGTGGAAGAGGGCCGGTTCCGCGAAGACCTGTGGTTCCGTTTGAACGTCGTGCGGGTTCGCGTGCCGCCGCTACGCGAACGGCGCGCCGACGTTGCGCTACTCGCGCAGTTTTTCCTGGGCGTCTATAACGCGCGCTACGACCGCGGCGTGATCCTGACCGATTCCGGCGTGAAGACGCTGCAGGAGCAGATGTGGCCGGGGAACGTGCGGCAGCTACAGCATCTGATTGAACGGCTGACGATTCTGGCGCCGCAGGGACGCATCGACAGCGAAGCTGTCCTGGATGCCATTCGCGACAGTGAAGCGCAGGAAGCCGGCGAGTCGCTGGCCGATACCGAAGCCGAGCAGATCCGGCGCGTGCTGGCGGCGACCGGCGGCAACAAGAGCCGCGCTGCGCAGATACTCGGCATCGAACGCAAGACGCTGTACCGAAAACTGGAACGCATGCGATGAGGCTGGGCGCGATTACCGACGAGTTTTCGCCCGACCCGGAAATCGCAGCGGCGGCGATGCGGGCCTCGGGTCTCGAAACCGCCGAACTGCGCGTCCTGTGGGGCCGCAACATCCTCGATCTGAATGACAGCGAGCTGGACCGCGCACTGGCGATCTTTTCGAAACAGGGGCTGGCGATCGATTCGATTGCTTCCCCGCTGTTCAAATGCGTGCTGCCGGGCGATGCCCCGTTGGACCGGCGATTCGAGCGCGATGTGTTCAACGCGGCGTATGACTTTGCCGATCAGGCGCGGTTGACCAACCGTGCCTTTGACATCGCGCATCGGTGCGGCGCCGGGATCGTGCGCGTGTTTTCGTTTTGGCGAACGGCGCAGCCGGAGGCGGTGTTCGAGCGCGTGGTGGATCTGCTGATGGACCTGGCGGAACAGGCCTCCGATGCGGGCCTGACCATCGGACTCGAAAACGAGCATGCCTGCAATATCGCGACGACGCGCGAGGCGGCACGGGTGCTGGCCGCTCTGGATCATCCCAATCTGAAGATCGTGTGGGACCCGGCCAATGCGCTGGTCGCGGGTGAATCACCCGAATCGGGGGGCCTCGATTTATTGCCGGTTGAGCGCATCGCGCACGTGCATGCCAAGGATTGCCGCGTCGTGGATGGGCTGCCGCAGTGGGTGGCCTTCGGGGCCGGTGACGTCGGATGGCGCGAGCAGATTCAGGCGCTCTGTCAGGCGAAATATACCGGCGACATCAACCTGGAAACGCACTGGACCGGACCGAACGGCGACAAACTGGAAGCGAGCCGCATCTGCGCGCAGCAGCTGCGCCAGACTGTCGCTCAAACCTAACTCCATGCGGAAGCGCATCATTTACGGAATCGCCATCGCCATGCTGCTGATGCTGAGCGCGCTGGTGATCTGGCAGGGATCGTTCACGGTCGATCCGGCGCCTTCCGGCCCGGGGCAAACGCTTTTATTCTGGGCGCTATCGCTGCTGATTTTCCTCGCGATGGTCACCCTCGGCTTCATGCTGGTGCGCACTGGCGTGAAGCTGCTGGTGGAACGCCGCAGCGGGCGCGAGGGATCGCGCATCAAGACGAAGCTCGTCATCGGCGCGCTGGCATTGAGTTTCATGCCGGTGTTCTTCATGGTGGTGTATTCGGTTGAGGTGATGAACCGCAATCTGGCGAAGTGGTTCATGAAGCCGGTCGAAGCCGAACAGTCCATCTTGCGCGAGGTCAACGAAGCGCTCAATCGCGAGATGCGCGACAAGGTCCAGGCGCAGGCGGCGCTGCTCGCTTCGATGCCGGAGACGCGGCTGCTGTTGAGCGGGTTGGGTGCTCCGCCCGATTTTCTGTCGCGCTTCTGCGTCGATCAGAACATATCTTCGGCGGCGCTCTATTTGAACGATTCGACGACGCCGTCCGTCGCCTCGGGCCGGATTCCTTCGGCGAACCGCTCGGATGTGGCCGTCGCCCGCGCGCCGGTCTATATCGGCGGCAAGCTGGTGGGCACGGTCGCGGTCGCCTCGATGATGCCGCTCGATGTCGCGGCCAAGCAGCGCCTGATCGACAAGTACAACCGCGATTACGCGGCGCTGGCGGGCAACCAGAAATATATCCGGCAGACATCGATTCTGACCCTGTTCCTGATCGCCGTCTTCATCCTGTTCGTCGCGACCTGGATTGCGTTGTTTTTGGCAAGGCAGATCAGCGTACCGATTGCCGCGCTGATTGACGCGGCGCATCAGGTCAGCAAAGGCAATTTGCAATACCGCGTGCGCGTGAAGGCGATCGATGAACTGGCCAGCCTGGTGCGCGGGTTCAACCAGATGACGGAAGAACTGGAGGCCAACAGCAAGGAACTGGAAGCGCGCCGCCGGTTTACCGAAGCGATTCTCGAAAGCATCCCCAGCGGCGTGGTTTCCATCGGGCCCAGCGGTTGGATTCAACGCACGAACCACTCGCTCAAAGACATCTTCTCCGTCGAGGTGGTCGAACAGGCGCGCCAGATCGAAGACTTGTTCGCCCGCGAAGAGGAGACGGAAATTCGTTACCTGATGAACCGCGCCCGCCGCATGGGCCTGGCCACGGAGCAGTTCGAGAGCCGCCCGGGGCGCCAGAAGAGCCTGGTGGTCACGGTATCCGCGTTGGAGAAGAGGCGGAGTTCGGGGTTTGTCGTGGTGATCGAAGATACGACGGACATTCTGCGCGCACAGAAGGCTTCCGCGTGGAACGAAGTCGCGCGGCGCGTGGCGCACGAGATTAAGAATCCACTCACGCCAATCGCGCTCTCGGCCGAACGCATCGCCCGGCATTTGGGACGCGTCCGGCTTCCTTCCGAAACGGCGCACATCGTTCAGGAATGCACCGAGATTATCGCCAGCGAAGTGCAATCCGTGAAGTCGCTGGTGGATGAATTTTCGCAGCTCTCCCAATTTCCGGCGGCACAACTGGCGCGGGGCGATCTCAACGAAGTGGTCGAAAGCGCGCTGGCCATCTTCTCCGGACGCCTGCAGGACATCGCCATCAAGGTCGCCCTTGCGCCGGAACTGCCGCCCGTCCTGATCGATCGCGAGCAGTTCAAACGTGCCGTGGTGAACCTGATCGACAACGCGGCGGAAGCCATGCAGGACTCGCTGGTGAAGACCCTCTTTGTCGCCACGCAACCCGGCGCGGCCGGAACGGTCGAACTGATTGTGGCCGATACCGGCTGCGGGATCACGGTCGAACAGAAGGAAAAACTCTTCATGCCGTATTTCTCCACTAAAGGACGCGGCACGGGTTTGGGGCTCGCCATCGTCAGCAATATCGCCAACGATCACGGCGCGCAGATTCGGGTTGAGGATAACCAGCCCGTGGGCGCGCGGTTCACCATCGAGATTCCCGCGCTGGTCGAAGTGGCGGCCGAAGAGCCGCTGCCGGCATGAATGAGCGCATCCTGATTGTCGACGACGAACCGGGCATCCGGCAATCGTTGCGGGGCGTGCTGGAAGACGATGGCTACCAGGTCGATACCGTTGAGAGCGGCGAGAAGTGCCTCGATCTGCTGTCGCGGAGAAGCTTTGCTCTGGCGTTTCTGGATGTCTGGCTGCCGACGCTCGACGGCCTCGATACGCTGGCGCGGATTCAGGAAATCCCGTTTGACGACCGGCCGGTGGTCGTGATGATTTCCGGCCATGGATCGATCGATACGGCCGTGCGGGCGACCAAGCTGGGCGCATTCGATTTTCTGGAGAAGCCGCTCACGATTCAGAAGATCGCGATCGTGACTAAGAACGCACTCGCACACCGCCGTCTGGAGCTCGAGAACACGCAACTGCGCGGCGACGCGAATCGCCAGTACCGGATCATCGGCGAAAGTGTGCCGATGCGCGCGCTGCGGCAGCAGATGCAGTTGATGGCGTCCACCAACGGGCGCGTTCTGATCTACGGCGAAAGCGGGGTGGGTAAGGAATTAGTAGCCCACGCGATCCACGCCATGAGCGCGCGCGCGTCGCAGCCGTTCGTCGAAGTGAACTGCGCGGCCATCCCCGAGGAACTGATCGAGAGCGAGCTGTTCGGACATACCAAAGGCAGTTTTGGAGGCGCGCACGAATCCAAAGCCGGAAAATTCCGGAAGGCCGACGGCGGAACGATTTTCCTCGATGAAGTGGGCGATATGAGTCTGCGGACTCAGGCCAAAGTGCTGCGCGCACTGGAGGAGCAGCGCGTGGAGCCGGTGGGCGCGCACGAAGCGGTGAAGGTGGATGCGCGCGTGATCGCGGCTACTAACAAGAATCTGGAGTTGGAGATCGAGCGCGGGAACTTCCGGGAAGACTTGTTCTATCGCTTGAACGTGATTCCCTTCCACGTCCCGCCGCTGCGCGATCGGGCGGAAGATATCCCGTTATTAGCCGATCACTTTCTGGCGGAGTTCACGCGCGCATATGGACGCAAGCCGAAAGAGATGACGCCGCAGGCGTACGAAACGCTCGAAGAGTATCATTGGCCGGGGAATGTTCGCGAGCTGCGCAATGTGATGGAGCGCATCGTCATCCTGAACCCGCAGATTCGGATCGATGCGCGCCATGTGCCGCTGGCGAC
>NZ_CAJCHS010000439.1 GCF_903970205.1 Nevskia soli
TCCTCGTCGCCGAATGGCTGCCGGAGGCGCCGCGAATGCGACCGGTTGCGGCCGCTGAAGAGTGGAAGCTTCCCGCTATCGAAACGGTGGGCGACTTAGCCGATTGGTTGTCTCTGTATCCCGCCGAGCTTGAGTGGTTCGCGGATCTGAAACACTTGAATAACCGGCGTCCCAAGCTTCAGCATTATCACTATCGGGTATTAGTCAAACGGTCCGGCGGCGTCCGGCTGATTGAAACACCGAAGGCGACGTTGAAGGCGTTACAGCGGCGGGTACTCTCGGGAATTCTGGATCACGTTCCGGTTCATCCGGATGTCCACGGGTTTGTAAGAGGGCGGTCGATCGTGACCTATGCCCAGCCGCACGTGCGCCAGGACGTTCTGTTGCGGCTCGATTTGGAGAACTTCTTTCCGGCGTTTCCCGCCGCGCGTATTCAAGCGTTGTTCCGGACACTTGGTTACCCCGAGACGGTCTCCGACCGGCTGGGCGGTTTGTGCAGCAATTCCGCGCCGGCGGATGCGTGTGGGGCGCTTTATGCGCGGCCGCATTTACCGCAGGGCGCGCCGACGTCTCCGTCACTGGCTAATCTCATGGCGTATAGGTTAGATTGCCGACTATCCGCCTTGGCCAGGACCGCGGGCGGCAGATATACACGGTATGCCGACGATCTTGCCTTCTCCGGCGGCGTACCGTTCCGCCGCGGAGTGGATCGTTTTGCCTCGCACGCCGCCGCGATCGCGCTGGAAGAGGGTTTCGGCGTCAATCACCACAAGACGCGAATCATGCGCCCGAGCACGCGACAGCAATTGGCGGGGATCGTGGTGAACCATCATGTCATCATCTCGAGGCGCGAGCTTGAGCTATTAGAAGCTATACTGACTAACTCCGTGAGGCGCGGCCCGGCGTCGCAGAACCGGGACGGAACGCCCGATTTTCGCGGGTGTCTGCAGGGCCAGGTTAGTTTCGTGGAGATGGTCAATCGGGCGAAAGGGCAGCCGCTTAGAACGCTCTTCGAAGCAATCGATTGGGAGCGGTGATATTCATGCCTTTTTCGTTGGCCTGATCCACGGCGTAAGTACCGTATAGACAGGCACTGCGGTAGGCTTCGAGCGTTGCCGCAAGATCAGCCGCCGGTCGGCCAGATGCGCGACGGCAGTTTGCACCGAGCGCTTCGAAATGCCGGCTAGCTCGGCAAGCACGGAGTGGCTTATAGCGACGGACTCGCGCCCCGCGCCGTGACTGAGCCGATACAGCTGCAGGTAGACGAGGAAAACCGCGGCCGAGCGGCTGTGCGCCACCAGATCGCGCATCAGGGTGTCAATTATGTACGGGTCGAGTCGCATTTATCTATAGCAATAATAGCTATAGCGTCCGATTCTGCCATTTGCCCGCGAGGCATTGATTTCGCCCCGCCTCGACTGGCATTCTAAAGCTGCATGATCAAACGAATCAAATTTCTCGGCATCCCGGTCGAAGATCAGAACCGGGCACTCCAGTTCTATACGGAAAAACTAGGCTTTCGAATTTTCACGGATCAACAGTTCTCGGAGAAGCAGCGTTGGATTGAACTGTCCATCCCCGGGGCCGAAACGGGCATCGTCCTTTTCACGCCGGATGGTCAGGAGGATCGCGTCGGAACCTTCGTGAACACCTCCTGGGAAGTGGACGACGTGGACAAGACCTTTGCGGAGTTACAGGGTAAGGGAGTCGAGTTCAAGGGGCCGCCACAGAAGCAGCCGTGGGGAACGTTCGTGATCATGAAGGACTCGGAAGGCAATCAGATCGTACTCGGAACGCGGTGAGGCTTGCGCCATTTGAGGCGCGTGTACGCGATCTGGAAACCTTTGCGCTCGGTATTGCGCTGCGATTCACTGCCGGCTTCGGCCACCATCATGGCTAAGTCGCAGCCCTGCTCAGCGGCGTACCGCATGCGTTCCTGAAGCAGAGCGCCCTGCAGCCCGCGGCGGCGCATTTCGGGGATCGTAGCGGCGCCGCCAAACAACGCAACGCCTTCATGAATCCATAGCGCGCCGGCTGCACCGGGTTGTCCGTCGATTTCCGCGATAAAGCAACGATTGTCCTCGCAGGCTGTAGAGATCCCGCCGTACTCGCGAATGAACTCCATAAGGTCCGGGTCTCCGGAACTCCAACCTCGGGCACTAATATCAGCCCACAGAGACGCTTCGTCATTACTTATCACGCGCACGCTTAGGCTGCCGGTCAACCCAACCGGCGGCACTTCTACAGGGCGGTACATCACGCTGCTGATCTCGATCGGCCGGTACGCGCGCGCGCAGAGCAGATCGAGTGCGGCGACTCCGGCAAATGGACTTACTTCGTGGATGACATCCGCTCCGCGGTCGAAGAAGAAGGTTTCGATGGTATCGAGCGCGGAGGAAGTTAGTTCCTCAAATAACCCGAGTCCGAACGTCTGCGTAATCGGCGAGTTTACGCCGTTGAAGACCGCGTAAGTTCCGGCGCACTCGATCCACTCCGCTCCGGAGTCCGGAAATAAGCGCCGGCGAGCGTCCGCGCACTCTGCGCAGGCAAAGCCTTCCGCGCGTTCTAAACGGCGGGATAGAGCTAGGTTTGAGAATTGCATTCCAAGTTATCGTACATGCGGCGAATGCCCTGCTAGGGCGACGTAACGACAACGCCTCCGGGCGAAGGCAACGGCAACATACCAACCAATTGGCCGTCCCTAGCATCGTATACAAATGCGTTGCTACCGAATTGCACGGTGACCACGACATACTTCGAATCGGGAGTAATCCCGATCCCCATGCCTTCCTCCCCATTGTCCGCAGTCCAAACAATTCTTCCAAGCGCGAAATCGACGCACTGAACAAGCGGCGTAGACCCCAGGACGCACGCGAAGGTTCCCTTGGCATTGATGCGCAGGGCATTCAACCCGGTGTATGGATCCAGAGGGACCGAAAGCGTGAGGGCGCGTGTGGAATAGTTCATGGCGTTTAGCGAGTAATTGTCCGGGGCGCCCGTGACGTAGTAGACAAGAGTAGGCTCGGTCGCTGAAGTGGCGACAGACGCGAAATTACCAGGCAGCATGGATGTCACGGTGGATGTCGCCAAATCAATCTGAAAGAAGCCGGTTTGGGTTGCGACGAAGAGAGTCGACTGATCCGCCGAGACGGCCAACTGTGCATCTTCCGCATTCACGGGTAGCTGGAGCTTCGGCGCGCCGCGAAGAGCCGCGGTATCGGCCGCCCAGATTTCCGAGGTGGTTGCGTTGAAGTATCCACTTAGCACGTAGACTTCACTCCCGCTAGCGTTAGCCGCAACCGCGTTCGCGTAGGATACGGGGATTGTCCCTACATAGCGCTGCGCGGCGAGATCGACGACTAATACTCCGTTCTCACCCAATTGGAACGCGTAGGTGGAATTAATCGACTCAGCCGTACTCAGGCTATACCCCGCGCCTCCGAGGACCGAACCGACACTCGCTCCACTAGAGGGATCAAATCCTTCCAGTACCCCCGTGTCACTGTTCGCGATGAGTAGGTCAGAGTTCTCCGGCGAGAGCGATTCAAAGTAAGTGATTCCAGGATTCGTCGAGATTTCCTTAACTGCCCCGGTTGCCACAGAGACGGAGGCAAGAATCCCTTGTATCAGCAGCACGTAGACATTCGCGCCATCGGCCGCAACGGCCACGTCCCGCACGTCTCCGGGGATTGTATAAGTCGTTGAAACCCTATGCGTGGACACGGGAATAACCGCCAGGATTCCGCTCGATCCTGTGCTGGCCCCGGCGTAGATCGTGTCGCCCGACGGATCGATTGCAAGTGGCGCCGACTTGCCCGAGGAAAGTATCGGTACGGTCCAGGCTGTGTCGAAAGTGCTCGCGTTGACGGCTGCGACTGCTGCGCCACCACTTTGCTTCTCCGGCACGTAAATATAGTTTCCATCGGGCGAAACCGCCCCGCCTATTCCGACGCCAAGCGTTGCGGTCAGCGAGTGGGAAATGCTCAATGTCGACGACTCAAACGCAGTAAGCCCGGTGCTTAGGAACAGATAAACAACGGTTCCATCCGGGGAAACCACCAAGCGCCCCAGAGGATCGGACGCATTACCGTTGTCCCCGAACACACTCGGGGACGTCGCAAGTATCTGCAAGTTTTGGGCATTCAAGGCGTAAACCAACGCACCGTTTACGTCCATCACTCCGACGTATAGAACCGAACCGTCGGGGCTTACAACCAGAGAGAAAGGTACGCCGTCGGTGAAGTAGGCCGTTGCCGTAACATCTCCTGACGAGGCATTCATTACCGCAACCTCTCCGTCCAAGTATTCGCCACCATCCGGCCCCTCGCTCGCAACGAAGATAGTCTGGCCATCCGGTGAGTAGATTGCGTCGGCCGGATTTGACACGCCAGCGCTAATCAACGGGAGGAGCGTGTGAGAGGCCGTATCGTAACGGAAGAGAAGGCCGGGATTATTACAGCAGCTTCCGACCCAGGCCGTGGAGGCGGCGGCACCCGACGCAGCCCCGAGCAGTAAAGTAAGTAGATAGAGTTTGGGCATCGAGGCCTCGGATGATAGCTACCTGCTGAGTATGATCGGAACGCCCGGGGTGGTTATGCCGGTTTGCGACGGAATTACTGTCACGACTTGGAGAGTAGAAGTGGAGACAATGTCGACTTCGGCGTCGGCGTTGCAATAAAGATACTGACCGTCTGGAGTGATCGACATTCCGTTGTAGGCGAGGGGCGCCGAGTTCACCAGGCTAAGACTTTGCACGTCGATTACGTCGATCGAATGTCCGCTATTCAGGTACAACAGGGTTCCATCCGGTGACGCGACAAGAAAGCCGGTGTCGGCCAGTGGCACGGCATTGACCTGCGAACCGGTCGCCAGATTGACCTGAATCAACTCATTCGTATTTCCCACAAGGGCGGACAAATACCCGAAGCCACCACCGGATGGAATTGCGAAACCGGCTTTGGAATCGAAGTTTAGTGGAAAATTGGCTACTAACTCGAAACTGTCTGTGTCAACAACGGCGATGCCTGAGCTATAGGAGTTGGCCGGGGTTTTGCCGGCAGGGGATTTGGCGTCGCAGGAGATAATACATTGGTTGTCAAAGTCATAGTAGGGAGCGTAGAGAAAGCGACCGAGGGTGGCGATCTGAAGGAATTCGCCGTCATCATCTGCGGAGGGCATCGGAAGCGCGATCGTGCCGGTGACCGTTTGGGAAACGGGGTCGAACTGAACAATTTGACCCTGCGCGGTCGTATCGCCGTCTATAAGTGGGAACGCCGCGACATATCCGGCGCCATGGCTATATAAGTTTGGACCTAATGCCGTAAAAGGGATGAAGCCCTTCAATTGGAGCGTGGAACCGCTGAGGATCTCGATAGCGTAAAAATTGTCTGGTAGAAAAACAAGGTTGTCTACCGGATCGTAAGAACCCGCGGGCTCTTCAAACCCGGTCGTGTCTCCCGTGAGGGCGGTACGCACTATGGTCCCGGAGGGCTCAGGCCCCGGAACAGAAAGGGGAGAAGAATCAGTTGTAAGATAGAGCTGCGACCCAGTAAGACTCGCCGTCACACTATCCGAACCAAGTAACTCGAATTGCGACGTGAATGAATAGGATGCCGGACTGAACAGAAGAGCCGCATATCCTGTACCCGTATACGTAAGTACGTACACGATTCCATTTGGGCTCGCAACAATCCCGTCGATCTGGTCGTTTTCGGGCATCGGCGTAGTTTGCATGGCAAGCGTGCTCACATTTACGGTTAGAACCGATGTGCCGAGGTTAATAAACAGTTCTGTGCCGTCTGTTGAGATTGCGCCAGCCGGATAGCCGTCATCTAAATAGCCTTTGACGGACACAGTTCGAGTGATCTTGAAAGTCTGCGCATCGATGAAGAACAGACTATTCATCGGATAACCGTTCTCCCCGGACCCTGCGTAGACAGTCGAGCTATCGGGAGAAACGCCAATCAGGAGGTCCGGCCCTGGGATTGACGCAATCTGAGTCATCGTTGCAGTGGAATAAACGTTGATCGCGCCGTCATCCTCAAGATAGATGCGTTTCCCGTCGGGCGAGACCATCAGTGGGCCCTCGGCGGAGTTTACGTTGACATCCTTGATCACCGCTTGAGTGGTAGGATTTATCTCTGCAATCCGGAGCGGCTGACCTCCCGAAGAGACGTAGCCCGCGTACACGGCTCCTGTCTGGGGGTTCACCGCGATAGTCCACGCCTGCCCGGGTAGCGCCAAAGAGCCGTTCACTTTGCCGGTTGCCGGATCCAGGAAGGTCACTAGCGCATTCTCCTCAGTGGCGGACGTCATGACATCGTTCAACACCGCTAGCGTGCCGTTCTTCAACTCGACGAGTGCATAAGCAAGCGCGCGGTATGGGCTCTGAGCGCCCGTGTTGAGCGTTCGCTCGATTTGCCCCGTTTGAGGATTTAAGGCGAGAATCGCGGCTGAAGATATACAGCAGTTAGGCAGCAGCACTTCAAACTTTTGTGCTGCGCCGGGAGATGCAAGCAGCAAAGCAGCAAGAAACACTGCTGCCTCAGACTTCATCATTGGAACTCCGGTCCGCGCGCGTTCTCAGCGAGCTTATTGAGTGTACACCAGACGTTCCTGAGCTAAGCTACAACTAAATCGTCTTAGTAACCTTCTGAATGGTACGCGGCTTATCCGGATCGCGTCCTTTTTGCGTTGCGAGGACGGCCGAAAATAACTGTGCGGGAACTATATACGGGATCGGCGTGAAGAGTTCGGGTATCTTCTCCGGCAGACACATCAGCCGCGTAGTTAACGCGCAAGCATCCGGATTTTTGCGGTCCGTGATCGTTACAATCTCCGCGTTTAATCCGCGCAGCTGAATCATCATCTCGCTCAAACCCGGCCAAGTGACACCGGAAGGCGCGAACAGAAAAAGCGGAAAGCCGTGCTCCACCATCGCGATCGGGCCATGCTGGAAATCGGCGGACGAAAAGCGCTCGGCGATCACATAGCAGGTTTCCATGAGCTTCAAGGCGAACTCGAACGCGTTGGAGTAATTCAGCCCGCGACCCATCACCACCGCGTGGTCCATAAAACGGTAGCGTTCCGCAAGCGCCGCGATTTCCGGCTCCAGCCCGAGCGCCAGGCGAACATACTCGGGGATGCGTTCCAGGTCCGCCAGGCGCAGCTTCGCGCCGAGGGCGTACGCGATCAGATACATCATCAGCAACTGGCCGGTGTAAGTCTTGGTCGCGGCCACGCTCCGCTCTTTACCGGCGCGGACGAAGAAGACGTGCTCGGCGATCCCGGCAAGCGTGCTCCTTATCTCATTCGTGATTCCGACCGTGGTCGCATTCTGTTTGCGGGCCTGTTCCAGGATCAGATTTGTGTCCGTCGATTCGCCGGATTGCGAGATGGCAATCACCATCGTTTCGCGATAGTCGAGCTTGGCGCCGTACAGCGTCCAAATGGAAGGCGCGGCCAGCGAAACCGGAATCCCCGTTGTGATCTCAATGAGATAGCGGCCGAATTGCGCGGCGTTATCCGACGTACCGCGCGCCACCAGCACAATCAGGCGCGGTTTACGGCGAAGCACTTGCTCGCGGAACTTCTCGATGCGCCGCCACTCCGTGCGCAGCGTCCGTTCGAGTGTTTCGGGCTGCTGGCGGATCTCATCGAGCATTCGAGACATCTTGATAAAGATATCGCGATAACGACAACGCGTGACAATTCAAAACGAACATGCCGAACAATCTTTTTGACCACCTGAAAATTCGCGGGCTGGAACTGCGCAACCGAATCGTGGTTTCTCCCATGTGCCAATACTCCTGTGAAGACGGATTCGCCACGGACTGGCACCTGGTGCATCTGGGGAGCCGGGCCGTCGGCCGAGCCGGGCTGGTGATCGCCGAAGCCTCGGCCGTGGAAGCGCGCGGGCGCATTACACCGGCCGACCTCGGCATCTACAAAGACGAGCATGTCCCGATGCTGGCGCGCATCGCGAAGTTCGTGAAAGAGCAGGGCGCGGGCGCGGGTATCCAGCTGGCTCACGCCGGACGTAAAGCCAGTTGCAATGTGCCGTGGGTGAAGCGCGGCGCGCAATTGCCGCTGGAGGAAGGCGGATGGCAGCCGGTCGCGCCGAGCGACACTCCGTTTCATCCGGGCGACCGGGAATCGGCTGCGCTGACCATCGATGAGATTCACGGCTTGACGGAAGCTTTCGCAGCAGCCGCGAAACGTGCGCTGGCAGCGGGATTTCAAGTGGTCGAGATTCACGGCGCGCACGGGTATCTGATCCACGAGTTTCTTTCCCCGCTGGCCAATCAGCGGACCGACGAATACGGCGGCTCGTTCCACAACCGCATTCGTTTTGCGCTCGATGTGTCGAAAGCCGTTCGAGCGGTTTGGCCGGATGATCTTCCCGTGTTCCTGCGAATCTCGGCGAGCGATTGGGCGGAGGGCGGTTGGGATATCGACCAATCCGTCGAGCTCGCCCGCTGCGTGAAACCGATCGGGATCGATCTGATCGATTGCTCTTCCGGCGGTATGGTTCCAAACGCGAAGATCGAGGTGGGTCCGGGATATCAGGTGCCGTTCTCGAAGCGGATTCGGTATGAGACCGGGATGCTGACCGGCGCGGTGGGGATGATTACGGAACCCGATCAGGCAGACGCGATCATTCGGGAGGGCGATGCGGATGTGGTGCTGCTCGCGCGCGAATTTCTACGGCATCCGTACTGGCCGCTCGAAGCCGCGGCTGCGCTGGGCGTCAAGCTTGGCCCGCCGGTGCAGTATGAGCGGGCGTTTAATTAGTCGACGTAGAGCCACTTCGGATAACGGCGTTTTTGGACGGAATCGCGCCGGGCTATCGCTCGGATTGTGGCGTCCTGGAGCTCGATCGAGATCACGACGAAGCCGGCGTCTTCGAGCATGGCGCGGATCTCGTCCGGCGCAAATGTGGATCGTGACGACTGAACGCGCAACATCCCGCCGGGTTCTAACGCCCGGTGCGCTTCGATCAAGGGGCGCATCGGATCGTCCGTCGCTCTGTCTACCGTGATGCAGGTAAGAGTGGGCGCAGCGGATGTCGTGGGCGACCCGCCTCGAGCGGCGGCTTCGTACATCTCCGCCACGCGCTCCCACGTGCAGCAGCCACGCACCCACGCTTGCGCCGCGGCACCAATCGCTTCCGTTCGCGATCGGTCTTCGATCAGCCAATGCAGCGTTTCTTCGAGCACCGCGCTTTCATAAGCATCGGGCGGAATGCGCAGACACACGTCGTCCGGTGGTTCGCGATACGCGCCGCTGTCCGACACCACCACCGTTCTCCCGAGCCCGAACGCGCGCATCATGGTTCCCGATGTTTCACCGAAGGTCGGCCGCCGCAGGTTTAATACGACGTCGCACGCTGCCAGGTAGCCGTCGTAGTCATCGAGAGTCTGGAATCCAAGCAGGTGAACGCGCCCGGTGAGTCCCATCTCGTCGATCCATTCCCGCATGCGCAGTTCCGGATGGAGTTTGCCCGCGATCAACAGATGCGCGGTCGGATGGCGCACCAGCAGATCGCGGAAAACGCGGAAGGTTTCGAGACCGCGCTTGTCGGGGCGTTGATATCCGAAGAGGCCGACGACCGGATCGTTGAGGCGAATTCCCAACTTACCGCGATATGGAGCCGCGTCGATGCTGCGCACCGTCGTGCCATGCGGGATCACGTAGACGGGTCCGCCGAAGTGCTTCAACCGCACTTCGCGCCCGGCATAGTGGCTGTGGACGATCACGGCTTTCGCGCCATCGAGCAGGCAGCGCAGCATAGGGAATAGGCGAGGCTGAGGCGTTTCCATGGGAGCTGCTCGCTCGATGTCCGCG
>NZ_CAJCHS010000440.1 GCF_903970205.1 Nevskia soli
TCGTCGTTTGATCCCACCGAACCTTTCCACTCGAAGAAGTATCCTTATCCCGCGCTTCCCAATGAGCCCCGGATGCAAGTTATCGAGGACGACGTAAGGAAGCTCGGCATCCATACGTTCCCGATGCCTTTGGGTTTGAACCGCAATGAAGCCGACCCGTTTGCCTCTAAGTGCATCCGCTGCGATACGTGCGACGGCTATCCTTGCCTGGTACACGCGAAGTCGGACGCGGATGTGAACTGCATTCGCCGGATACTGCACTTACCCAACGTCACCCTCATGACGCATTCGCGAGTCACGCGGCTCCTGACCAACAGCACGGGTACGGCGGTAATCGGGGCGGAGGTCGTCCACTCCGGCCAGGGCAACGGCAGTCAGCACACCGCGACGTACTCCGCCGGATTATTCGCTCTGTGCGCCGGCGCCGTGAATTCGGCGGTCATCTTACTCGCCTCGGCCAATGACCAACATCCGACCGGACTTGCCAACCGCTCCGACCAGGTCGGCCGTAACTTCATGTATCATCAGGCGGACGCGCTGCTTGCCATGACTACGGATCGCACCGAGGATAGTTATACCAAGACCTGGGGTACTAATGATTTCTATCTCAAAGATCCCGATCCGACTTATCCGTTTCCCCTCGGACAAGTGCAGCCGATCGGCAGCTTCCATCACGAGATGATGAAGAGCGATGCGCCATTCTTTACTCCGGGATTTGTTCTTGAAGGATTGAAACACTATGCGATGCCATGGTGGCTTACGACCGAAGATTTGCCCGACCCGAATAACCGCGTGACGATCCACAACACGACGCCGCTTTCGGTGGAGAACCGGCAGCCCGGAGTTTCCGGTCCGCATCCTTCCGGGGACACCGGAAGAACGAACGAGGCCGCCGTGGTTACCGATGCCGCGCCGCGACGCATTCAACTCTCCTACACTCCCAACAATGTCAAGTCATTCGAGCGGTTGAAGGATCGCTGGGTAGATGTACTCAAACGAGCGGGTCACGCGTCGACATCCCTTCCGCTTCACGCTTACTTCAAGAAGCGCATTCCTATTGAAGGCGTCGGTCATCAGAACGGCACTTGCCGCATGGGAATCGATCCGGCAACCAGCGTTCTCGATATTCACTGCAAGACGCACGACCTCGACAATCTCTATGTCGTCGACGCATCGTTCTTTGTTTCCGCAAGCGCGGTCAACCCCTCATTAACTGTCATCGCGAACGCCATCCGGATCGCGGATCACCTGTTGGCCGAACGGCTAAAGTAGAGGAATCATCATGCGTTTAGAAAATAAGGTTGCAATTGTGACGGGCGCGGCCACGGGAATCGGCCGGGCAATCGCGACTCGCTTTGCCCACGAAGGCGCTTCAGTTGTGGTCGATTACGTCGGGCCGGAGGGCACGGCCGCGGATGTCGAAAAGGAGATTTCCAGCTTCGGTGGTAAGAGCGTTGCCATCGGCGCCGATGTATCGAAGCCGGATCACGTGCAGACGTTAATCGACGGCGCGGTGAAGGCCTTCGGGAAGCTCGACATTGTTGTCAACAATGCGGGTATCGAGAAGAAGTTCGCATTCGTGGATTACCCGTTTGAAGAGTTACAGAAGATACTCGCGGTCAACTTGATGGGACCATTTCTCGTCTCGCAGGCAGCGGGGCGCCAGATGATCCAGCAGGGACAAGGCGGGCGAATTATCAATATCTCGTCAGTCCATGAGGACTTGCCGATGCCGACCAATGCGGCTTACTGCGCCAGCAAAGGCGGTTTACGAATGCTAACTCGGACCATCGCCGTGGAGTTAGCGAAGTACAACATTACGGTGAATAACATCGGACCCGGAGCCGTGTATACGCCCATCGACGCCGACATAGAAGCGAAGCCGGAATTGGAGAAAGCGCTGATGGCTGAGATTCCTCTAAACCGCTGGGGTAAACCCGAGGAGATCGCTTCGCTCGCGGTGTTCCTGGCGTCGGATGAGGCGGCGTATATTACCGGGTCGACTTACTTTATCGACGGCGGGATGTTACGGCAATCAGGCAGCTACTAGAGCAGCCCGCGACGCTCACGCGCGCGGCTCCCTCGAAAATGCCCCCCAACATACACCGTTCCACCCGGATAGGGTCAACGCGGCTGACCGCGGAGTGGGGCGGTACCTCAGTAGATTCATTGCGTTACAGAGCCGCGACCGTGAGGGAGTCGGTTTTGACACAGGCCGCCAGGCGCGTCGTCTACGCCTCATCCAAAGCGCTCACGTACTCTTCCAACGTCGCATCCAGCCGTCGATACAAGAGAGAGTTCAGCCCCTCCGCGCCTTGTCCGCCCTGTTCCTGCTGCAAGCTGCGGATATACTCCAGCCTGTCCTCCGGGCGCACCGCGACCGGGGGATATCCGCCGCGAATCAGAACAAGGTTCATCAGTAGCCGCGCGGTGCGTCCGTTGCCGTCATTGAACGGGTGAATGCCGACCAACCGCAGGTGCGCGGTAAATGCCGTGTCCGGTGAATCGGGCGCGTGCGCGAGCCAAGCGGCAAAGTCTCCCATGAGCGCCGGAATCTCGACTGGTGAGGGAAAACTGTCGCGCCCCGTTTCGGTGCGAACATAGCGAGGCAGGTCGGCGTACTTTCCGGCGATCTCCGGAGCTGATCGCTGCATGACAAGCCTGTGCAGATTCCGCACGTCGCTTTCGGTTAACGGTGTTGCCTGCCGGGCGAGTTCACGCACATAGCGGATGGCGTCGTAGTGATCGAGCGCCTCCAGATGATCTTTGAGCGGCTTCCCACCGATGGTAATGCCTTGTTCAATGACAAGCGTGGTTTCAACAGCGCTGAGTGTGTTGCCCTCGATGGCGTTCGACGTATAAGTGAGTTCGATGTCGTAGTAATGCTCGAGTTTGCCAAGCGCCTTAGACCGCAGCGGCCGCAGTTCGTCGAGCCGCTTCTTCTTCGCGATATTAACTGCGTCTGGGATGGAGCTCAAAGTTCACGCCTTCCTGCGCTTGAAGGTGAGCTTAGCGTTGATATCGTTGCGCAGGATCGCGCGGCCCGTCTTCTCGTCGCCCGAGTGCATCAGCTCGATAGCTTCGCGAAGGAGCGCCGTGCGGAAGCGCGGCTCCTCCTGGGCGCGCTTGCGAATTGATTCATGAAAGTCTTTGGTCAGTGCCATTGTTCTCCTCTTCTGTCCTCGTTCCCAATGAATCTCTGTCTCGCTTATACGCGGGCTTCAGAGATGCACTTGATCGAACTTTCTGACGCAAGTGCCTGAGAAGCTTTACCGTCGGCCCTTCATTGAACACGTCGCGAACGCGACGGCCATTAGCGAACGCCCACCCGACGCGCCAACCTTCGTAAAAGCCAGCTAAGGACATAACAAGGATCACACCGAACGACGTAAATGCGGCAATGATACTAGTCCCGATGACGAGCGGGTTCTCCGTGTTAGTCGAGCCGCCACGTTCCAAAATCTTCCAAAACCCGATGGCCGCCGCAAGTAAGGCTGCAACGATCGGAGCAGCAATTAGCTGGTACACGAAAACAAATGGGAAAGTCCCGGCCATTGCGAAGCAAAGCGGCCGGGAAAACATGCGCGTTCGAGCAGTGACCATCATCAAACCCGCCATGAGCCACACCACAGCTGCTAAGAATAACCAAATTGCGAGCGCGAATAGGTAGAGAAACGTCGGCGGCACTTGACTATCGTCGATTGTAGCGACCCTTCGTTGCAGAAGGCTATGAGATCGTATCTACAGTCCCACCGATTTCAACGCCGCCCGCAATTCCGGCTCTTCTCTACCGCCCCTGAAGTAGTGCGCAATCTTGCCGTCTTTATCGATGATGA
>NZ_CAJCHS010000441.1 GCF_903970205.1 Nevskia soli
TTACTCCTGTTGAAGGAGCAAAGGGATCTATACTTCCGAATGCTTCCTCTCGTAAGGCTTCCGCAGATACTTCCCCACCTCATCCTGCGCGCCTTGCGTATTGTCGTGCGTGCGCCGCGCCTGCTCATACTCATTCACCGCACGGTCGCGCTGGCCGGTGATGTCGAAGATCTTGCCAAGACTGATATGCGCCCACACTTCCACCCACTTCGGCTCCAGATCGCCATTCAACGCTTCGCGGAACTCGTTCGCGGCCGATTGGAAATTGTTCTGCAAAAAGTAAACTTCCGCCACGCGATAATGCGCGAGCGAGTTATGCGTCTTGGTTTCTAGCGCCTTCTGATACTCTTTGAGCGCGTCGGTAAACTCGCTGATCTCGGCAAACTGCTCGCCGCGGCGAATCGCAACCGCAACTCGTACGTCGGGACTTAGTTTCAGCAGCTTCTGGCCGGGGTCGATCGTAACGGTCTTGGGTTTACCGAAGGTATCGACCGAGAACTCCGAGGAGGTTCCGGATACTTCGATCAACTTATCTTCCGGGTTACCTTCGGTCTCGATCCGGAGGTCGACCGGCATGCGGAAAGTATCCAGATCCTGCGAGATCTTACCGACGACGCGGAAGCCTTTCTGCGTGCGGAAGACAGTGTATTCAAGCTTGAAATCGGGCGCGCCGCTCGATTCGATCCACTCGATGAAGAACCATTTCAGATCCTGATTGGAGACCTTTTCAGCGGTCTGGCGCAGATCGGCGGTATCCACCGAGCGCCAGTAGAAGGCTTCAAGGAACGCCTTCAACGTCTTATAGAAGGTCTCGTCGGTTAGAACGGTGCGCAGCATCTGGTAAACTGCCGCGCCTTTATCGCCGGTGAGCGCCCAGAACTCCGGCGAGTAATCCTCCATGCGGGCGGACTGGATCAGCGGCACGTTATCGACCGTGAGCGCCTCGGTGGAAGTCTCTTTCATCAGACCTTCGGCGCCGGCGGCGCCCTTTTCGTGCTCGGTCCAGAGCGCCTCAGAGTAGACGGCTAATCCGTTAGTGAGCCAGAGGTGATTGCGGTTAGTAGGTGAAATCGCAACACCCCACCATTGCCGCGCAACCTGATTGGCCAGAAGGCGAGAGTTTACTTCCTTACCTATGCCGCGAGGACTTAAGAACATTAGCCCAGGCGCGGAGTAACCGTTCGGCGAGCCTTCTTCCGTTTCGATCACGGTGAGGTTGCCGTACGCGACCTGGCCATAGAGACCGCTGAAGTAATTGATCATCTTACCGATCTCGTCGCCATAGGAGTTGGCCACGTCGTGCTCGGGCCCGCGAAAGTAGAGATCGGTGCGGATACCTTCCGAACTGTTCTTGACCGGAGCTTCTTTGACCACCGCTATTGAGCCCGGGAAAGACTCCTTAGTGAAGTGGTAAGTAAACAGGCCGTCGGAACCGGCTCCGGCGCCGCTGGCGATCACGTTGAAACCGGCGGGAACCCGGATGTTCATGTCAGCCGAAAAGCGGTCAGTCGTATAGCCGACGACGGGGAACCAGCGCGCCGGATACATCAGGTACGCGTAGTCTGGATGGATCGCGGCGAACTTGAGGCCGAAGACGGGCGAATCTTCCTGACCGCTGAGGCGGCCGTCATATTCGAACGTGAGCGCGTGCTTGCTGCCGGGCGCCTGCGCGTCCACGGGAACGCGCACCGTGAAGTCGTTCTGCGTGCGGCTGGGTTGCATCGCGCGGCCGTGCTCGTCGGTCACTTTCGAGATCGTCAGCGCGTTGTTCAGTTCGAACGCGGCGACGTTAATGGAGTCGCCCACCGGCGTGTAGTCCACGGTGACCTGCGCTTTAATCGACTGGGTTTCAGGGTTAATTTCCGCGTTGATTACGTAGTGCTTGGCGTCGATCTGCGGTTTGCGCTCCTGCGCGTAAGAGGGCAGCGGCAGAAGGGCGGCAAGCCCGGCGGCAAGCGCGATTACAGCGGTAAGACTCGTCGATGGGTTACGCCTCGGCACTGGCACGTTCTCCTTCAAGCTTCCAGATTTCTTCAGCGGCGCGGCTGATGGGATCTTCCGAACCACTGAGGGCGGCTCGCACCTCGGCCAAATCGCGGCGCATCTCTTCGCGGCGCAGCGGATCGCTCAGCAGGCGTCCAGCCTCGGCGGCGATGCGTTCGCCCGTCATCTCTCCTTGCATTAGTTCCGGCACAATCTTGCGCCCGGCGATCAAGTTGACCATGCAATAGAACGGCACGCGGACAAGCAGCTTACCGACGATCCAGCTGCCCCAGGTAACCCGATAGAAGGTTACCATCGGGGCTCCCAGCAGAGCGGCCTCGACCGTAACGGTGCCGCTGGCGGCGAGAGCGAGATCGGAATAAGCGAGCGCGTCCCAAGCCTGTCCTTCCAATACTTGGATGGACGCTGCCGTTTTTCGTTCCCCAAAAATGAGGCCGTTGAAAAATTCCGCGCCGGTTGTGGCGGAGGCGGGCAGGACGAACACCGCGCCGTAGTCGCGGGTGAGGCGTTCGGCGGCGTCCAGCAGAGCCGGCAGGTGCCGACGCGCTTCGCCGCGCCTGCTTCCGGGCAGCAGGGCGATTACGGGCGTATTCGGTGGGATTCGATTCGCCTCGAAAAACGCGGCGCGCGTGGTGGATGGCTTAATCCGGCGGGTAAGCGGGTGGCCGATGTAAACCGCTGGAACGCCGTTGTCATTGAAGAATCTCTCTTCGAACGGGAAGATGCAGAGCAGGCGCGTCAACACGCGGCGCATCAACGGAAGCCGGTCTTTGCGCCACGCCCAAACCTGCGGAGCGACCAGGTAGACAACCGGGATACCGGCGCGATGCAGATGGCGCGCGACGCGCAGATGAAAGTCAGGCGAGTCGGTCAGGATCGCGAGATCGGGGCGCTCGCGATCGACCGCCGCGAGCAGTTTCCGGTATTCGCGCCAGATGCGCGGCAGGTGGCCGATGACTTCGAAAATCCCGACGACGGCGAGCGATTCCGAACGGATGGTGGCGCGGACGCCCGAGCGGCGAAGATGCGGACCGGCGCAGCCGAAGAAATCCAGTTCAGGATTCTGTTCCCGAAGCCGGTCCACGAGTAAGGCGGCATAGGAATCGCCCGAAGCTTCGCCAGCTGAGATGAGTACTTTTAGCACGGCGAATCGGCTCACCTTGCGCGAAAGGTAGAACTAACTTTCAGGTTAACATACGGCGCGCTGAGGCCTTTTTGTTACAATCACTTACACACCATAATGCCGAGTCCCCGCATTCCTGAGGACGATCTTACGCCAGTCGATCGGTTGCCCAAATTGCTCGAAGGGGCGATGACTCCCTTGAGCGAGGGAGTCTCCTACTATATACAGCCGCCCTCGGTGGACGATGACATGAAGGAGTTTCTTCATGAGCCGGCGGGGGCGGTCCCGCCAAGTGTTTGGGCACGGATTGCGCCGGTGCGTCTGGTGCTGGTTCCCTATCTGGCGCGCAACGGGGCGGGCGCGGCAGTTAGCTTCCGCGAACCTGTCTTGCAGAACCGTCTGCGGTCGGCCTATCTGACCGACGGCGCGACATTGATCTGTCTGGGCGTTAAAGGCGAGGACCCGTCAGAGTATCATCAGGTCTTCTTCAGTACGATCGCGCATCTGCTTAGCCGTAAACTGGAAATCGCGACTATCGATAAGTATGCGGCCTTGTTAGCGGCTGAATCGAAGGAACATGTTCACGGCGAGGTGAACGAAGAAAGCTGGCAGTTGAAACAGGGTCTTCCTTCGACGAAGGGCAACGGCAGCGGACCCAATGTGAAGTCGAAGCTGTTCCGCGAGTACGCGACGCAATCGTTTGCGGATACGATGACGCTGTATATGCATGGGATCTGTTGCGATATCGATGTGGAGACGGGTCCGCGTCAGGTGCCGAGCCGGTGGTTGCGGAAAAGGTTGGAGGCTTTGTACGAAATGTTTCCGCCGCCGAATGGGCGGCCGGTGCTGCCGGAACATTTATCGCGAAGATAGGAGCTTGGGAGTTATCCCGAAAAACACCGCTCACGAACGTGCGCGGCTCTGTACACACAATACGTTGCAGAGCCGCGACGGTGACGGAGCGGTTACTACCGGGTACAGTAGGTACTACCCGTCGACAATCTCAGCAGCCGCAATTCTCGTGGAAGGTCAGGGCACCTGATAGGGAACCGATTGCGTTGCGCTTCCGACTAACGCTCCAGTGAAGCGCGGTCCCACTTAGCGAGCTTAGCCCCGGCCTCATAGGTACTCTGAAGGAAGCTCATGAGCGCGTCATCCGGCGACTGCTCGGCGCGAAGATCGTCGTACTTTAGTATGTACTCGCCAAGCTCCGGGTTGTAAGCAGCCGAGGGCGGCTGGATTCGTTCAGATTCCATGCCCGGGGGCACAGGTGCCGCATAGCAATAGAACGCCGCTTCGCCGAAGCCGCCGTTTCCCGGCCAGAAGCCCGCGCTGATTACTTCGTGGGAGTAAGCTTCACGCATAACCCGGTCTGCCCCTTCTTTGGGCGGTGCGCGACGTCCGGAAAAACGGGTTACCGCGAGGTCGAAACTACCCCAGAAGAAATGGACAGGACTGATCTTTCCAATGAACCGCGACGAGAATTCCTGGAAGACGCGGTCCGCGCTCATAAGAACCCGCCAGAAGCGATGGGCGGCTTCCGGATCATAGGAGGAGTGTTCATGGTCCTCGGCAAATGGGATCGGAGCCTTGAGTTCGACCGGCACGGGATAAAGATGAACCGATACTCCCAGCGCGCTTAGGCTGCGCCGGTATTCGGTGAAGAAATCTGCTACCGATTGCGGACGTAGAGGCGTGGACATAACGGCGCCCGAGCTGAGCCGGAAGCGCAAGTCGTGACTTACGAAGTCGAATTCGATTTCGAGGAACTCGCCCTCGTAAGGCATCGCGGAAGTACTCAAGCCGCGGGCGCTGACGTATAACGGCACGTTCCACCAATGCGCCTGCAGCGGGCTGAGCGCAAGGCGCGTCTTGCCGACAATCTGAGTCCACATGTGGAGGGTTTCAGCGGTTCGCTGCCAGTCCGTCCACTTCAATTCAGGCCAGTTGCCGGGTTCGGATTTCGATTTGGAAAGCGTCATTTCACTTCACATGCTAGTCGAAGTGTAAATTTATTCGGCGTTCCTGTGGCGCCGCCACATCAAGATGTTGTACGCTTATGTGGGATGGTTACAGGAGAACGGAATGGCGCAATCGAGGCTCGACTTATTGCAAGGAACGCTCGATCTGATGGTGCTGCAAACGCTGGCCGCCCTGGGTTCGCTGCACGGATACGGCATCGCCCGGCGGATTGAACAGGTCAGCGGCGATCAGATCCTGCTGAACCAGGGAACCATCTACGCGTCGCTCGTGCGGCTGCAACAACGCGGCTGGATCGCGGCCGAGTGGGGAATATCCGACAACAACCGCAAGGCGAAGTTCTACTCCATCACGAAGAATGGCCGCAAGCAATTGGCGAAAGACGCGGCCCATTGGGAACGGCTCTCGAATGTGATGGGGCGAGTGATGGCGATGTCAAGAAGGGGGTAAGTGAAAATGAAGTCGCTTCGGCAGACATTGAATCGGATCCGCGCGTTCTTCCATAAAGAGCCGCTCGATCAGGATTTGGACGCGGAAATGGCCGCGCACCTGAGCTTCGCGATTGAAGAAAATGTCCGTCGCGGCATGACGCCGGAGGAGGCTCGCCGCCGGGCTCTGGTGCGTCTCGGCGGACTGGAGCAGTCGAAGGAGCAACATCGCGATGCGCGCGGCATTCCTGCCCTTGACGTCTTGGTACAGGATGCGCGTTATGCGTTGCGCACGCTGCGAAAGGATCGCGTTTTCACGGCAGTCGCCATCCTGATTCTCGGATTGGGGATCGGCGCAAACGTAACGGTCTTCAGCGTTGTAAACACGATCCTGCTCCGGCCTTTGCCGTTTAAAGATCCGCCACGGCTTGCCTGGCTTTCCGCGAACCATGGCAAGGGCGATCTTTCCTCAGTTACGTTCACAGTCGCCGCGTACCAGGAGTTTCAGCGCTATAACAAGTCGTTCGAGGAACTGACGGGTTATCAGACGTTTTTCAATTCGATGTCTTATAAGTTGACTGGCCGAGGCGAACCTCAGTCTGTTTTCGGGATAGAGGTGGCGGAGAACTTCTTCCCCATGTTAGGAGTACAGCCGGTGGTCGGGCGAAATTTCTCGCGCGTCGAGTGCGAGAAAGGCGGCCGGCCTGTGGCGCTGCTGAGTTATCCGTATTGGAAGCGCCAGTTCGCCGCGAGTCCGTCTATTGTCGGTCAGACGATCGCGATAAATAACCAGGCGGTAACCGTCATCGGAGTCCTGCCGGAATCCTTCGATTTCGGTTCCGTATTCTCGCCGGGGTTAAAAGTCGATCTCTATGTTCCCGCCGTCATGGACTTCTGGAAGACCTGGGGGAATACCTTCGCCGTTGTTGGGCGCCTGAAACCGGGAGTCACGGTAGCTCAGGCACAGGCGGAATCGAACATTCTGTTTCCGCGATTCCTGAAAGCGCACCCGGATTGGTATGAGGACTATTCGCCTAAGATCACGACGCTCGCGGATTTTGTAAGTGGCAAGCTTCGCCGGTCGCTGATCGTACTCTGGTGCGCCGTAGGATTGATCCTGCTGATCGTCTGCGTTAATCTTTCCAACTTACTGCTAGCGCGTTCCGCCGCGCGGACGAAAGAATTCGCAATGCGGAGCGCGCTGGGCGCCGGCCGCAGCCGGATTATCCGCCAGCTTCTGACCGAATGCCTGATCCTGTGCTTCGCCGGCGCGGCGCTGGGCGTCTGCATGGCTTTCGGCGCTACCTTGTATCTGGCCCACCAGGGATCGCTTGCGCTACCGCTGCTCAGTAGTATCAAGGTGGACGGAACCGCGCTTGCCTGGACCGTCCTGATTGCAGTTTCCGCAGCTCTAATCTGCGGTCTGGTCCCGGCGTTCAAGGTAACCAGCGGCAACTTACAAGAGTCGCTGAAGGATAGCGGCGCGGGGATGAGCCAGGGCAGGAAGCATGAGGGACTTCGCGGCGCTCTGGTTATCTCCGAGGTCGCTCTGGCCTGTGTGCTTTTGATCGGCGCCGGTTTGCTGCTGCGCAGTTTTCTGCGATTGCTCGATGTCGACCTGGGGTTCGAGCCAAGCCATGCCGCCGCTCTAAAAGTGGATTTCGACGACGGCGGGAATGCGGGCAAACGCGGGGCTATCTTGCATGAGATTCTAGATCGAGTAAGTAATCTACCGGGGGTCGAGGCGGCCGGGATCGCGGACATGCTTCCGCTCGATCGAAATCGCAGTTGGGACCTTCAGGCTAAAGGAAGAGTTTACCGTCCCGGCGAACTGAACGGCATCCTTGTGTATGTTGTTACTCCAGGCTACTTCCGCGCCATGGGCATGCGTTTGCAAGAAGGACGCGACTTCAGCTGGAGCGACGCGCCGCTTAAAGACGACAATAAAGCCGCGAAAGACGAGGGAGTCGTCGTGATCAATCAGGCGGCGGCGCGCTTCCACTGGCCGGGGAAGGATGCGCTCGGAAGGTTGGCGATTATCAATGGCAACGATCGACGCGTGATCGGTATACTCTCGGACGTTCGCCAGAGCAGCGTAGAAGAAGCGTCCAGTCCTCAGATGTACTTACCAGTGACGCAGGCAAGTCCGGAGGGCGCGGACCTGGTGATCCGTACGCAGCTTCCGCCCGATACTTTGCGTTCGAGCGTCATGGCGACTCTGCGGTCAATGAACCCGGGGCAACCCGCGGAACAGTTTCGCCCTATCCAGCAGATAGTCGATCACGCGATCTCCCCGCGGCGTTTCTTTGTCCTGCTGGTGAGCTTATTCGCGGCGTTGGGTCTGATATTGGCGTCGCTCGGGATTTACGGAGTAATCTCGTACTCGGTGACCCGTCAGACGCAGGAGATCGGGATCCGGATGGCGTTGGGCGCAAGTCAGGGGCGCGTACAGATGGGAGTGATTGGAAGAACTCTGGGACTATCGCTGGCCGGGATTGCCGCCGGAACCGTAGCTTCCTTTGGCGTCGTCAAGCTAATTCGTTCGCTGTTATTCGCGACAGCGCCTACCGATCCAGCTACGTTCATCGCGATGATCCTGCTGCTGGGCGTTGTGGCCCTGTGTGCAGGATACATTCCAGCGCGGCGGGCCTCACGCATCGATCCCATCGTGGCTCTACGGACTAACTGAAACCGCTTGAGTCCACATGTGTTGGGCAATCTTCCACTTACCATCCGGCTGACGCTTTAGAACCATTAGATAGCTGCCGCGGGAATTGATCTTCGCGCCGGTAGCTCTCGTGGTAAGTACTTCTTCGAAATCGCCGCTGTCATATGCAAGTTTCCCCGAAACATCTGCCGCGGCGCTCTTGAAATGAATGTCGCTGTTGAAGGTCTTCATTACCGTGCGGAACAGCGTCCGGATTTCAGCCTTACCCGTCGCGCGCTTGCCATCCGGCTCAAAGAAAATCGCATCGTCGGTGTATAAGTCCATCGCTTTCTCTAATTGCTTGTCGTGGAGGTACCGCCGCCAGGAATCCTCAAGGTTTTGAATGTCGTTCGGCTGCGCCCGCACCGGACCGGCAAGCCCAGCAATCGATACGACGAGGAGAAGCAGGCCGCGGAGACGCAACTGGCTTTTGGTGCGCATGGACTTCATCCAGAATACGCTCGTACTGTATTCTTTTAATCGGAAATGGAGAGACGACGGATCTGGATTGCGATAGGTATCTTCGCGGCCGTCATTGTCATCGCGCTCGCCGCGATCGGAACATTGGTCATCCATCGCGCCGGGCCGATTTTGAAGAGCCGGATAACCCAAACGCTGAGCGCGCGATTCAACAGCCGTGTGGAGTTGGATGGGCTGAACGTTTCCGTGTTGCGGGGTCTCGAGGTCGCCGGCGACGGTCTGAGGATCTATCCTACCGACGACGTTGTCGCTGCTGGTGCCACCCGTCCTCTGATAGCTATCGAGCACTTCACCTTTCGTTCAGGGGTGTTCGGTTTATTCGTGCGGCCCCTGCATGTGGGTACGGTTACCGTTAATGCCCTCGAGATCCATATTCCTCCCCGGCAGGAGCGCGAAAAGCCCGCGAATGGCGGCGAGAAACATAGAGGCGCCATATCGGTTGTGGTCGATGAGATTGTTTGCACGAACTCGCGGTTGATCATCGATACCGTTAACCCCAAGAAGGATCCGAAGGACTTCGAGTTGAGACGGATCACACTCCGCGATGTCGGCCCGAACGCGCCCTGGCAATACGATGCGACGCTCGTCAACGCGATCCCCCGCGGCGATATCCAAGCTCGCGGCACTTTCGGGCCTTGGAATACGAACGATCCCGGCGATTCGTCGATAACCGGAACCTATACCTTCGGGCACGCCGAACTGAATACGATCAAAGGCATTGGCGGGTTGCTTTCCTCGACCGGTAACTTCAAAGGTCAACTCAACAGAATTGAGGTCGATGGAACGACGGAGACGCCCGATTTCTCACTCGATACGGCGCACCATCCGATGCCTCTTCATACGCAGTTTCATGCGATCGTCGACGGCACTACCGGAGACACCTACTTACAACCGGTAAACGCAAAGCTGCGTAATTCGAGCTTCACAACGAGCGGAGCAGTTATCAACATTAAAGGAGAGGGGCACTTAATCGACGTGGATCTCGATGTTCCCGCCGCTCACCTGGAGGATTTCCTGGACCTCGCGGTAAATACGCGGCCTGCCGTTGTTACCGGCATCATAGGCACGAAAACTAAGCTGCGGATAAGTCCCGGCAAAGAAAGCGTTCCTCAAAAACTAAGCTTCAATGGCGAGTTCACGCTGCGGAACATGCACTTCAGCAACCGCCAGGTGCAGGAAAAGGTGGACATGCTCAGCGAGCGCGCCCAGGGCCGTCCGGAGGAGGCCCATGCCGGCGCGGAGGTTGTGCCGTCGCAGATGACGGGAACATTCTCGATGGACCGGGGAGTGATTCACTTCGCCGATCTAAGGTATAGGTTACCCGGCGCGCGCGTCAATCTGACGGGAGTCTATTCTTTGGACGGGGAACAGTTCGACTTCCGGGGAAAAATACTGACTGACGCGACTCTTTCCCAGATGGTTCGGTCGCCGGTCTTGTCCGGCTTACTAAAGATAGTCTCGCCTTTCTTCAAGAAACCTTATGCCGGCGCCGAGATTCCGGTGAGTATCAGCGGGACCCGGTCGGAGCCGCACTTCGGCCTCGATCTCTTGCGGAAGCGATGAGTACCCAGCCCCCTAACCTATGGCATTTTCGCCGTGTCGTCGAACGCGAGAGTAACTTTGACCGTCTCTCCAGCCGTTCCCTTGATAGGTTCCGGCTGCCCTGGAGTCTTACTGTAAAGCCCGAGTGCAGAGCCCGACGGCGGAGGCCCGGAGGCGGCATCCCAGCTGCCGGTAGGATCGAAAACGCAACTGACATAGGCCGGGATGGTTTTCACGTCGGTGAACGTCACGGTTCCCGTCTTTGAATCGGCGGGTTGAAGCGACACCGGCATCGTGCCGCCGCCTTGCATAAAGTCGGGCGAATCCCACAGCGCGACATAGATCTTATGTTTGTCGTCGACGGTTCCCGAACCCGTATAGTTGAGCTGGACCTGGATGGTGGGTCCCGCTTTCTTGTCTTGCGGGAACGCCTGGCTGCTCGCAAAAAGCAGACCGATCGCAAGCGATCCAACAATAGAGCGTCGTGTTTGCATGGTAAACCTCTAACGAAGAATGTAAACGGTTTTCAGACTATCACGCAAAAGGAAATGTGGGCGGAATTGATAGTAGCCGGGGTATCTTTGGCGTCGTTCCCCAGGCTGAGCCCGAGCGAAAGCGAGTGGTCCAATGCCGGTGCGGCGTCATCGCCCTCGCCCCGCAAATTTGCGTTTCAATCCCCGCATGATGCGCTCGCTCCAACTGCCGAACGGGTTGTCGGTCGTGAGATAAGTCCACGTCGCGCCCCGCTGCGCCGGATCGATGCCGTTAGTCAACGCTTCCTCTAACCGACGGGCAATCTCACCCGGGATCGCGGCTTCCAGGTTCTGGAAAAGCACGTCCACCCCCGTGAGGTACTCGTGCAAGGGATCGCGTCCACCCCACGCCGTCCACTGGATACCTTCACGAAGTTCGGTAACTTCGGCCAGATGCTCGGCCCAAAGATCATCGATCGTGGTCAGCGCAACCAGGCGCTCCGTCTCCGACCCACACTCGACTTCTCCGGTCAAGATAGCCTGACGCTGCCGCGCAATCCTTTGGCGCTGCCCTTCAATCACGCCTTCGTACTTATGCAGGAACTTGCGCGCGTCCAGATTCTGACCCTCTACCAAGCGCTGGATACTCTCCGGATCGTGCGCAACCTTCGCATTCTCGGCGGCATACTTCACCAGCAGCGGGTCTTCGAGCGAGACAAAGAAACGCGAACTCCCGGGGTCGCCCTGACGCCCCGCGCGACCGCGGAGCTGATTATCGATGCGGCGGCTCTCATGCCGGTTCGTGCCGATTACATATAAGCCGCCCAACGCCGCGACACCCTCGCCGAGCTTGATGTCGGTGCCGCGCCCCGCCATGTTGGTCGAGATAGTAACCGCGCTACGCTGTCCCGCGTTAGCGATGATCGCCGCTTCCTGCTCCTCATTGCGGGCATTCAGCACGGCATGCGGGGTGTCGCCGAGCAGGCTGCTGAGCCGCTCCGATTCTTCCACGCTGGCCGTTCCCACCAGAACCGGGCGGCCGCTCGCGTGTGCTGCCGCGATCTCCCGAACAAGAGCCTGTTCCTTCTCCGCTTTCGTGCGGAACAGCGAATCCGGATGATCCACGCGGATCATGGGCCGGTTGGTTGGAATCACTACGACATCGAGGTTGTAGAGCGCGCGCAGTTCTTCCGCTTGCGTGGCCGCCGTGCCGGTCATCCCGCACACGCGCGGATACAGGGCAATCAGGTTCTGCAGTGTGATCGAGCCCAGCACCCTGCCCTGCGCCTGCGGTGCGAGTCCTTCTTTAGCTTCAATCGCGGCGTGGAGACCCGCCGGCCAGCGGCGATCCTGCGCGATGCGTCCTTTGAACTCGTCGACGGATTCCACCGCGCCGTTCTTCACCACATAATCGACATCGCGGTGCAACAGCGCCCGCGCGTGCAGCGAATCCTGTACGGCGGTGTGCTTCTCGAAGTTCTCCGGGTCGAACAGATTGCCGCAGCCCAGCGCGGTTTCGACGGCATGGATACCGGTGTCGGTGAGCGTGACGTTGCGGCCATATTCTTCGATCCGGTAATGATGATGGGGGTGCAGCGTGCGCGTGATGCGGTCCGCCTTACACGCGAGCGATTCGGAGTCCGGATCGCCGCCGGCAATCACCAGCGGGATGCGCGCTTCATCGATCAAGATGGAGTCGGCTTCATCGATCACCGCAACCGAGAACGGCCGGTGAACTTGATCGGCCGGATACAGCGCCATCTGATCGCGCAGAAAGTCGAAGCCGATTTCATTGGCTGTCGCGTAAGTGATGTCACACGCGTAGGCATGGCGGCGCTCGGCTGCGCTCATGCCTTGCTGGATGACTCCGACCGACAGACCGAAGAACTCGTAGATGCCGCCCATCCATTTCGCGTCGCGCCGGGCGAGGTAATCGTTCACGGTCATCACGTGAACGCCGGGCTCGTTGCTCGAAGTGTTTCGTGCAAACCAGATGACGGCGGGCACCGCGGTGAGCGTCTTGCCTTCGCCGGTCTGCATCTCGGCGATCCGGGCCGCCGTCAGAGCGAGCGCGCCCTGCACTTGAACATCGAAGAGATCGAGCCCCAGCAAGCGCGATGCAACCACTGCGGTCACCGCCATCACCTCGTCGATCTCCTTCGCCTCCGTAGCGATGGTTTTCAGTTCGCGATCCGGGAGGCCCGCTAATTCATCGCGCCGCTTTTTGATCGCAGAGACCGCGGATTTTGCTGGACCCGCAAATAGTGAATCGAAGAATCGCCGCACTAAAGTCCCAAACTCACTGCTCCCGCACCGCCATCATCGGATCGATCGACGCCGCCCGGCGTGCCGGGAAGAAACTCGCCGCCGCCGCGCTCGCGCCGAGCAGCATCGCCGTTATCAGCAGAATTCTCGGATCGCGCGCATTGCCTGCCACCCAACCCTGCAGCATGCGGTTCAGCAGTACGCTGCATCCCGCGCCCACCAAAAGCCCGACCGCTACGCTCTTTGCGGTGGACGCAAACACGAGCGTCAGGACATGTCCCCGGCGCGCGCCCAGCGACATACGAATGCCGATTTCACTGGTCCGTTGCGCCACCGTGTACGAAACCACGCTATAGAGTCCTACCGCCGCCAGAACGAGCGCGAGTAACGAAAATCCACCAAAAAGAACGGCAATCAGCCGCTGCTGGGCCCATTCCGGCTGGGTCGTAATCCATTGATCCAGGCTGCGCACGTGGCTGGACACTTGCTGGTCTCCATTGACCGCCAGCACCTGTGCGCGAACGCTGCGCAGCGATTGCAGCGGCGGAGTCCGGGTGCGAACCAGAAGCTCGGTGTACATCCGCATGTTCACGGTATACGGGAGATAAATCGCCGGCCGGATCGCGTTGCGCAATCCATCGTTGCGTGTATCTCGCACAACGCCAATCACATGGAACCAGCTATCGCTATCCGGGAGTGTCACAGAGTAGTAAATCGTGTCACCCTTCAACATCGGTAATCGGACCTGGCGGCCAACCGCGTCACCGTTCGGCCAATATTGGCGGGCCATCGTCTGGTTAATGACCGCCACATGATCGCCGCGGGCGGCAGCGGCTCCATCCCACAAGCGCCCTTGCTCGACGGGAATGTGGAGGACATCGAAGTATTCGGTACTGACAAAGTTCGCTCGTAACTCCTGCGCCTCATGGGACGACCGCCCCCGAATCTCGAACTTTGTCTCCCATCCGTTGTTCGGCGGCGTTGCGCTGGACGAGATCCCCACCGAGACTACTTCCGGAAGAGTAGAGATCCGTTGGCGCAGCTGCTCGAAGTACGTCGAGCGCTGCGCCCACGTCGAGTAAGTGTTTTCGTGAATCGGTATTCCCACGGACATCACGTTGTGTGGGTCGTATCCCAAATTCGTATGCATCAGCCGGAGAAAGCCTTCGACTGCGGCACCGGCCGTTGTCAGCAACACGACGGTCAGCGCAATTTGACCCGCTATCAGCGCGGCATTCATCCGTTTGCCCTGGACTCCGCCCGAAGCTTTGCGCGTGTTGGTCTGAATCACTTCGGCGATGTCCGGCCGTGATAGCGAAAGCGCGGGGGAGAGGCCGAAGACAACGCTGGTCAGCACCGCGAGCGCGATGCTGAAGAAGAGGACGGGCAGATTCAGTGCGATCGCCGCTTCTTTTGGGAAGGAGCCCTCGGGGAGCCACGCCGCGATCCACGCCACCGTCTGATAAGCCAGCACGACTCCGAGCATTGCTCCGCCCAGTGACAGCACCAGTGATTCAATTAGCAGCTGCGAAACCAGCCGTACTCTTCCGGCGCCAATCGCGGCGCGCACTGCAAACTCGTGGCTCCGCGCCATCCCGCGCGCCAGCAGCAGGATCGACACGTTGGCGCATCCGATCAGCAGCAGCAGCGTGACCGCACCGAGGAGCAGCGAGAGCGTCTTGCCCACGCGCTGCACGAAGAAATCGTTCAGACCTTGGACCGTCACTTTGAAGTGCTCAGGAAAGCGACCCGGCTGTTGTCTGGCGAATTGTTCCAGCAGCGGCTGCAGCGCTGCGTCCGCCGCCGCGCGCGAAACGCCCGGTTTCAGCCGGATGCTCGGGAAATACGCGGCGTTGGTATCGGAGGTTAGTTTCAGCGGAAGATAAACATCCGCGCCGTCATCGGGCCCCCACGTGAACCGCGGCGGCATGACACCGATCACCACGTAGCTCTTGTGAACCAGTTCCAGGTTTCGTCCGGCCACGTTGCGGTCGCCGCCGAAATGCCGCTGCCAGAACTTGTAACCGAGAACGACCACGGGCTCTGGATCGCGTCCGCTCGGCGCGTCCGCCGGACCGAATTCGCGGCCCAGCAGGGCGGGTACGCCAAAGTGCTGGAAGGCGTTCGGAGTCAGATAAACTCCCATGACATCGTCGGGAAGGTCTTCACCTGTCGTGGTGAGGCTCCAATCGATCTGACCGGTCACGCTTTCCACGCCCGGCGCCATCCGCACCTGCTCGATCTGGGGACCGGTCAGCCCTGGCCACCGGTCGTGCCCGGCTTTATCTTTCAGGATCAAGTGCACCAGGCGCTCGGGATTCTTATACGGGTACGGATCGATCAGCACCCCGTATACGACGCTGAAAACTGCGGTCGTGGCCCCGATGCCGAGGGCGATTGAGAGCAGTGCGGTCAGCGTAAATCCCGGGCTCTTAATTAGTTGCCGAATCGCGAACCGGAAATCCGGCAGGGTGGAAAGCCAGGAACTCATTCGAGTCACACTCCTCTTCTATCATCTCGATGAGCGCCGGCGTTGCGCTGCGGGAATACCTACCGGCGTAAGCTGAGGCAATGAGCACCACAACGACCTTGCGACGTTCGATGAGGACTGCAGGACTGCTGTGGACGCGTAAGAGGCTCTCGCCGCGATTTCGTAAGAACCTTAAGCATCCGTCTCCGCGTTGACACCGGTTCGATGACTCTAGCTCGGGGTCACCGCACTCTAGATCGCGCCAGTAGCATCGTTCTTACTGCAGCATAGATGCGCTCGATCGCCGCTCGCCGATACGCCCACTTGTCATCCGGTTCCGGCGGGTTGACCACCATCGCGGCATTGGCTTCGAACAACAGGATCTCGCCGTTTGCATTCAGCCCGAAGTCGATGCCCGCATAATCGAGACCCAGGCGCTTCTGAATCTCGCGAAGTGCCGTCATCGCCTTCGCGCCAAGAACCGATGCCATGCCTTCGAGGAACTCCGCGTCTTCGGCCCGATGCTCGGCATTGTCCGTCATTTCCGCCGTGAAGTAGTGGATTTTCCAGGCGGCGGAAATTGCCAGATGCAGCGGGTATAGCTCGCCATCGATCATCATCACGCGATACTTGCGCGATTTGCCGTCGGCTCCGCGCGCGTCCAGGTAGCGCATCACCGTCAGCTCGTCGCCTGGAAGTTCGTTCAGCGCTGGCGGCAGCCCGGCGATGGTCTCCACACGAACGAAATGCAGACCCGTGTGGAACCCAGGACTGCGGATCAGCAGCGGAAACTCGAACCCGTGACGCTTCAGGACGTTGACGGCATCCGTCCCCTCGATGAGCGATCGGGGCAGCGTTTCTGCGCCGGGCGTGACGACGCCCGGAATATCGGCCAGGCGCCGCGCGTTATCGCTGCGTCCTGTCGCGCCCACTGCCGAGGGAGCATTGATGACGGGCGCTCGAGTCAAGGCAAGCAGAGACCGGGCGGCACTGAGGGCCGAAGCCGCCAGGTCCGCATCGCCGATTGCATTGATCACGAGCCGGTGCAGTGGCAGCGCGTTCGCGAAATCGAAATACTCCACGAAAACGATGTGGGTCTCGAACACCCGATCGTCCAGGAAATTGCGCATCGCAACGTTCCCGCCGGCCGCTGCGGCCAGCAAAAGCACGGATATCGGCGGACGCCTGCCGCGGTATGGCAAAGTCACAATCGGGCGGCTCTCGAACCCGCGTCGCCAGTGTTCCGCGGCGCCAACCGAATCACCCTCATCGGCGAGGATGCAGCCGAGACCCTGGTGCGCCGCCGCGTGATCCGGCTTCAGGCGCAGCGCCCTTTCGTAATGTGCGCGCGCGGCCGCGCCATCGCCGTTTTCGCGCAGCGCATTCGCCAGATTGACCAGGCTCAGCGGATCGTCCGGATGCTGCGCCGCGGCTCGGGCATAGGCGGTCCTCGCGGCCGTGCGGTATCCGGTTTCATACAGCAGCATGCCGAGGTTGTTCAGCGCCAGACGATGTGAAGGGTCGCGCCCGAGGATCTCAAGATACGCGTCTCTTGCCTCCACGGTCCGCCCGACTTCGGCTAAAAGCCGCGCGCGTTCGATGTCGCCGACGGCTTGCGAGCCCTGAAGTAGCGATTCGCGCAGCTTGCGCGGCGCCCACACTTCTGCGAGCGCGTTCGTCTGGGAGTTTCCGTCCGCATGCGCCGTAAGCCGCCGTCCCGTGGCAAGCACCCGGTCGACCAGAATATCGATCTCAGCCGCGGTTGTCCGATGATTCACGATGGCAGCGCGAATCGCCAGCACGCCTTCGATGAGAGTCGTTGACGGGGCGACCTCGCCGGCCTCCTGGAGTTCTACGGCGATCCGCGCGTTCACGCGATCTGACTCGCTCCCTACCCGATACCGGAAACAAACAATGTTGAGTTCCACCGGCGCGAGAAGCTCAAGTTCCGGCGAGTGCCCGATGCGGTCGGCCAGATAGCGCGCCAGGCGGCACGTCTCCGCAATCACGCGTCCTATCGCATCCGTTCCGTAGACCTTCAACGTGAACCACGTTTTCAGCGCGCGGAAACCACGCGAGAGATCCGGTCCGAAATCGCAGGGCCACGGTGAACCTCCGGCAAGCCCCGCTGCCTCGCGGCGGAGGTAAGCAGCCGACATCGCGAATGCCTTTCGGTGCAGCACGCCATCGCGAACCAGGATGAAGCCGGCGTCATAAGGCACTTGCACCCACTTATGGAAATCGAACGCCAGCGAATCCGCGCGCTCGATGCCGCGCAGGCGAGGCGCGATCTCCGGCGCCAGTATGGCGAGCGCGCCAAACGCCCCGTCGACATGGAACCAGAGATTCTCTCTGCGCGACAGATCGGCCAGCGCATTCAGATCGTCGATCGCCCCCGTGTCCACAGTGCCCGCTGTTCCGACTGCCAGGAACGGCGTGAATCCGGCGCGGCGATCCGCCTCAATCGCACCGGCGAAGCCCGCGACATCAGGCAGTAGCCGAAGCGCCTCGGCGCCGATTCCCGCAATATCCATCGCGCGCCCAACCGACGCGTGAACCGAACGCAATGCGTAGGCTGTCAGCTTGCGGCCTGCGTCTTGAAACACATCGCGCGCGATCACCACGCCGATGAGATTCGCGATCGACGTTCCGGTCACGAACAGTCCCGTAGCACTCTCGGGAAATCCGAAAATCGACTGCATCCAGCGCACGATTTGCCGTTCCACTTCAATCGGGATATGGTCGCGGCCCCCGCAGTTCGCGTTGATTGCCGCAGCCAGCATCTCAGCCAGCATCCCGACCGGCGTTCCCCCGCCGTGAACCCATCCCATGAACCCGGGATGCGTGTTGCCGGTAGCGTAAGGCAGTATGTCTTTCAGGAACCGCCGGTGAACCTCGCCGAGACTCGACCCTTCATACGGGACAGGCTCTCGAAAGTGCGCCCGCGCGTCCGCCGGGACCGGCTGCCAGACCGGCCGCTCGCGAATGTGCTGGATGTAGTTGAGAGCGTCGTCGAGCATCTCGTGCGCCTGCTGCCGGAACGGCGTCCAGTCCACAGGATCGAGCGAAGTTTCCGCCGACATGCGTGACTCCATTCTCCTCCTGCACCCGAGGCCGTAACCCGCTTGACAGACTGTACACTCTAGGTGTACAGTCGAATCGATGGCCGGGCAACCCAAGATTCGGTTCGATCCCCTATCCGGCGTACCCGCCGTCCGCCAGATCGCTGAAGGCATCCGGGTGCTGCTGGTGAACCGCGATCTGACTGTCGGCGATACGCTGCCGTCCATCCGGCGGCTGGCCATCGAACTAGGCGTTCACTTCAACACGGTCGCGGATGCTTACCGCGAACTGGCTGGCGAGGGATGGCTCGATTTGCAGCACGGGCGCGGCGCGGTGGTGCTGGAACGATCGACCCCGAAGATGACGGGTCAGGACTGGCTGGAGGATTTCCGCAGCAAGCTTCGAAATTTAGTCGCGCAGATGCGCGCGGACGGTGCGCCCGGCGACCAAATCGCCGCCGAACTGCGCGACATGGCAAAGGTGATTGCACGATGACCGCACAAATGATGAAACTACTTCTCAGTTCGATAACTCTCTTTTTCGGCGCGATTATTTTCGCGATTCCCAATCTGTCCCGGCGGAACCTGCTATTTGCAGTGCCGGTGACTCCCGCCTTTCGCGCGAGCGCTGCGGCGCGCCGCTCGGTTGCCGCATTCCGTCGGGTGGTGGGCGCGGTCACGCTTGCCGGCGCAGCGGCGTGCTTCGTGGTCCCTGAATCGTGGCTCGAAGTGATGACCGGCGCAACTCCGATTGCAATCCTTCTGGCGTGCAGCTTCAGCTACGTCCGGCAACATCGGACGCTGCTGCCTTTTGCCGCGCCTAACGCGACAGCGCGCTATCGCGAAGCAAACCTCACCACCGCGCCCGATCGCCTGCCGCGCTTCGTATGGATGGCGGCGGCCCCTCTCGCAGTTCTCGCTGCGGCCGCCGCGGACCTCTACGCCAACTGGTCCCGCATCCCGGAGCGGTTCCCGACGCACTGGGGAATCGATGGGCGCCCCAACCAATGGTCGGTCCGGACGCCGCACGATGTTTACGCGCCGTTGCTGTTCGGTTTTTTCCTGTGCGCCTGGCTGTTGGTTCTGGCGCTGGCCTGCTGGTTCGGCGCCCGGCGCTCCAAGTGGCGCAAGATGACTCTCGGCATTCTGGTAGCGGCCCAATGCATGATGGGTTTGCTCCTCGCCCTGACTGCGGTGCAACCTCTGTATGCCATCCCGATGTGGATCATTGTGGTGGTTCCCGTCGGCTTCGTCGTTCCGGTCGTGTGGATCGCCGCGCGGCACACCATGCAACCGTCGGAGCCGCTCGAAGCGACTCCCGACAATTGCTGGAAGGGCGGCCTGCTCTACTACAATCCGGACGACGCGGCCCTGTTCGTAGAGAAGCGGACTGGCCTGGGCTACACGATCAATTTCGGCAACCACTGGTCGTGGGCTTTGATGGGCGGCCTGGTGCTGGTCATCGGTTCGGTGTGGCTGGTTTAGATAGACGCGAATTCGGTAAACGCTGCGCTGAAGGATTTGCTCAGGTTTCACCGTGGGGAAGAAAGTTCAGCGGTATGGTCGTGGTTCGAAGGTTGCCAAAGAGGCGTCTTCCCGCTTCGACATGTTCAGGTTTGGGTCTCACACCGGGGCGGGATAACGCCAGTTCGTACCCGGTGCCCTCACGATCAACCATCACGAGGCACTTAGACTTTTTATAAAACGCCATCGCACCACCCATGAGCTCGATGATTTTTGAAAGGAGTTCCGCTCGATCAATGTTCTTCGCAGCTCCGACCACATACACCCAATCGGGCATCGAGTCGAAACGAACTGCTCTGAAAGTGAATCCCCGATCGACTTCCCCAAGACGTTCGATCGTGCCGTGAAATACGCGGCCAAGCTCAGAGCGCTCCCGCAATCGAAGGTCGGATAGTTCCGCCTGCACCTCGAGGTAATTCTGTCTTCGGTCAGGCGGATCGTACGCCCGGAGTAAAGGATCGGGAACGCCTTCGGCGTAGTTCGGAAGCCTTGTCGCGAGTTCATCGGCGACGTATTCCATCAAATGCGCGTATTGATCCGCCTCGAACTTTCGTTCCAAAGCGCTGTTCAGTCGTTCCTTATCGGCTGCAACGGCGAGGCGAGCGTCATTGATCCCGCTGCACCCTACGAATGAGCCCTCGTTGAGGAGATAGAAACTGAACAGCGCTTCCTCACCGCCGATCTGCCTCAGATCGGCAGCGGACAGTGAACGCCGCGCGGACAAATAATCGGTCAGTTCCGGGATACTCCGAAGCAGAATCGCCAGATTTAGAAGATCGTTGAGCGCGAGATAACTGATGGGGATCCCATAGTGATCGAGCGGTAACTCGCCCGCAATTGGGTTGAGATCCACTGGTCGTCGAACTTCCAGAGCCACGATGGCATGTCGAATCGGCGGCAAACCGTCCTGAAATTCGACGCGCCCTTGCCGGGGATGGTCGCACCAAACGGGAAAATTCCGGCTGCGTGTGAAGGCTCGGCGCAGTTGAGACCACCCTTCTTTCGCCTGTTTTCGAGCCCAAAGGTCAATTTTCTGGCCCGTTCTGGCCGTGGGATTCTCTTGGAATTTCTGTTCGATCAGAATGCCGGTCCCGCGGTGAAAGATTAGAAAATCCGCCACCTGCTCGGATTTTCCCCGTTCCGTTGTTTGAACATCCCGGAACACAAACTCAGCAAAGAACGGAAGCGAGAGGAAATCCTCTACGTAGCGCTCTGCCCATTCTGTTCGCCGGACCGGGCTTACCGCCGAACTCAGCAATGAGAATGAGGCGAGACCATCAGGCGGCAAATTCTCCATAATCACTGAGGCGAACCACGAATATACGAGATTCGTTCCTCTCCATCGCCTTCCGAAGGAGGTCATTTATTCGGGTTTGGTAACCGCCGCCCGCCGCCTTGAGCCGCGCGAGAACGTCGGCATCCAAACGGATCGTGACCGGCTTCTTTATGGGCCTGTAGAACTTCCCGATTACCGCATTACTCCAGTCGGATATTGGTGCGATGTCGGTCGTATCGATGCTGCTGTCCTTCATCCGCTTTAGCGCTCGGATCTCAGTCATACGATCTGTGCCGGTTTTCAACATAAGATTCTCGCTCACTCGGGGTGGCTTTGCGGGCTGAGATCAAACGAATCACTTCATCATCGTCGTCCTGCCAAGTATGGGCGACGATCAACAAAATAACTCCGTCAATCAGCCCTAACGTTTGCCAGCGTTCTTCACCATCTGACATGCGATCTTGGATGCTAAGTGCAAACGGGTCATCGAAAACAGAAATCGCAGTCTGGAAACTGACCTTGTGCTTCGCGAGATTGCGTCGGTTCTTTTTCTCGTCCCACTCAAATCGCATCCGCTATTACTTCGGGACTGTATGTACAGAATAGCATGTACAGCCGGGGTGAATCACCATTCTTCGGAACGGCAAGTTTTCGGCTCGTATAGGACCATTCGTCCTGCTTGTGGTACCCTGAAGGAAATATAACGAGAGAAAAAGAAGAGAAGGAGCAGCAACCCCGGAATGCCTTTGGCGATTGAAAAAAAGAAAGAAATCCTGGTCAATAATCAGATTCACAAGACGGACACAGGTTCGCCAGAGGTCCAGATCGCGCTGATCAGCGGACGTCTCACCCAGTTGAACGAGCACTTCAAGATGCACAAGAAGGATCATGCGTCCCGCCGCGGATTGCTGACCATGGTCGCTCAACGGCGCCGGCTTCTGACGTATCTTCGTAAGAACGACCCGGAACGGTATAAAGCCGTCCTGGTCAAACTTGGAATCCGCCACTAAGTTATCAGTAGATGCACCGGGAGTTGTTCCGTGCGTTGCCGGTCAGCGCATACGGGAAGCAGTCCACCGCTTTTCCCGCTACCCCCCTTCCTATTCCTCGCCAAATTTCGCCCTCCGGTTAAACCGCTGGGCAGAATGGCAGAAGAATGATTCACACCTTTGAAGTCGATTTAAACGGCCGCAAGATCAGTCTTGAGACCGGACGATTAGCCAAACAGGCCAACGGAGCCGTAGTCGTGCGCAGCGGCGATTCGGTAGTCCTGGTCACCGCCTGCGCCAACCAAACGCCCAAGCCGGGGCAGGGATTCTTCCCCCTAACGGTCGACTACCGCGAGTACACCTACGCCGCCGGAAAGATTCCGGGCGGTTTCATCAAACGCGAAGGGCGACCCTCCGAAAAAGAAATCCTCACCAGCCGGTTGATCGACCGGCCCATGCGCCCGCTGTTTCCCGAAGGGTATATGTGCGATACGCAGATTATCGCCATGGTGCTGTCCGCCGATCCGGAGCAGGATCCGGCCGTGCTGGGCATCATCGGAGCGGCGGCCTCGCTCGCCATCTCGGACATCCCGTTTCATCATCATGTAGGCGCGGTGCGCGTCGGCTTCGTGGACGGCAAACCGGTCGCCAATCCGACTTATGACGAAGAGCGCGCCTCCAAGCTGAACATCGTCGTCACCGGCACCGAAGAAGGCGTGGTGATGGTTGAAGCGGCGGCGCTCCAGGCCGGCGAAGATGAAGTGCTGCACGCGCTGGAATTCGGTCACGAGTGCTGTAAGAAAGTCGCGGCCGTGATCGCCGAGATGGTGCGGAAGATCGGAAAGCCGAAGCGGGCATTCACCTCTCCCGAACTCGATCCTGTGCTATCGGCTAAGGTTTCCGAGATGATTCGGGAAGAGTTGACCGACGCGCTGAACACCCAAAAATATCCCAAGCTGGAAAGCTACGCGCGCATCGATGCCGCGAAAGACAAGCTCAAGAAGTCGTTCCCCGAAGAAGAGCACCCGGCGGTCGCCAAGATTTTCGACGCTCTCAAGGAGCGCATCTTCCGCGACGAGATGCTGGACAAGCGGCGCCGTCCCGACGGCCGCGCATTCGATGAAATCCGCCAAATCTCGATTGAAACCGGAGTGCTGCCGCGCACGCATGGATCGGCGGTCTTCACCCGCGGCGAGACGCAGGCTCTGGTCACGGTAACGCTGGGCACCAAGGACGACGAGCAGCGCTACGAGCTGCTGGAGCCGGGCGTGGAGCGCTCCAAGCGTTTCATGCTGCATTACAACTTCCCGCCGTTCAGCGTCGGCGAAGTGGGCTTCATGCGCGGAGCGGGACGCCGCGAGATCGGACACGGCGCTCTGGCCGAACGTTCGGTGACAAGCTTAGTTCCGGATCAGGCCAAGTTCCCTTACACCTTACGCGTCGTTTCGGACATTCTGGAATCGAACGGTTCCAGCTCGATGGCCACGGTTTGCGGCGCAAGTCTGGCTCTGATGGATGCCGGCGTTCCCATGGGTGCCGCAGTCAGCGGCGTAGCGATGGGCCTGGTGAAGGAAGGCGATAAGTACGCCGTTCTGACCGACATCGCGGGCGCCGAGGATCACTACGGCGACATGGATTTCAAGGTCGCCGGTACCCGGCAAGGCATCACTGCGCTGCAGATGGATATCAAGGTCCCGAATGTGACCACGGCCATCATGAAGGAAGCGCTCGATCAGGCGAAACGCGGACGCCTATTCATCCTGGACAAGATGAACGAGGCGCTGGCGGAACCGCGCACCAGCATGTCGGAGTACGCGCCGCGCATTTACACGCTCACGATCCCGGTAGATAAGATTCGCGAAGTCATTGGACCCGGCGGTAAGGTGATTCGCGGAATCATCGAGCAGACCGGCGTGAAGATCGACGTTAGCGACGATGGCACGGTAAACGTGGCGTCCAACGACGCCGCGGCCGCGCAGAAAGCGCTGCAGATTATCGGCGATATTACGGCTGTTGCTGAGATCGGGAAAACCTATCTGGGTAAGGTCGTGCGAATTGTCGATTTCGGAGCTTTCGTCGAGATCTTCCCCGGCACGGACGGGCTGCTGCACATCAGCGAGATCGCGGAGAATCGCGTGAAAGAAGTGCGCGATGAGTTGAAGGAAGGCGATCAGATCCTGGTTAAGGTTCTGGCGCTCGAGGGCAACAAGATTAAGCTGAGCCGCAAGGCTGTATTGAAGGAACAGCGCGAGAAGCTGAAGGTCCAGGTTTAGAACAAAACCAGTTAGCCGCGGATAAACAGTAATGAGCATGGATGGGGAAGGCGAATACCTGCCGTCTTTCATCCGAGTTCGTCACTGTTCATCCGCGGCTAATTTAGGTTTCTGGGCTTTCGCGGCAACCGCCCGCAATTCAATACTCCCATTCCATCCGGACGAAACACTTACTGTCCTTGCATTTGAGGCGACAAGGCGAAGCAAACCGATCTGCTGAGCAATCGTTCTCGGGCGTCTGGCTACAACTGTTGTATCCAGCGCTGCCGCCCACCGTCAGGTACATGTATTGCGAAACCGCGCTCTTATCCAGATGCCGTCGTCCATAGTTTCCGGCCGATGAAGTTTCGTTAGTGCTCATAAAGATTTTGGCCGTATGGTTTGGATCTCGCCACGAATCGGCAGTTACCGTGGATCCGTCCGCACTCCAGACGCGAACGTAATGGGGATTGACCGTGCACACTGCAAACGGTCGCCCGTTTATCGGGAGGGCAGGGACGTAAACCGTATTGCAAGGATAGTCAGCGCACACCCTCAACGACGTGACTTTTGGATTATTGACTAAGTCTTGGATTACCAGGTAGTACTCCTGCCGACCGTTTTTGAGGAAGTCGTAGTTCGATGACCAGATGTCCAGAGTACCGCCTTGCATCGTTATCGGGTTGTCATGACTTATAAGCAGCAGATAGAGCCTGCGGATTTCCGTGCGGAAAACGAACCCGAGTATTCCCAACAACGCCACTAATCCCACTCCACTCCACATCCACTTTTGGGTTCGCGTCATCGGAGTCCGCCGATCGATAAGTCCGCCATTGCGGGAGATTCAACTGGAAGCGTTTTCATTGGGACTACATCCTTTCTTGTGGCTTTAGTTACTGCTCTTTAAACTCGTCAACTTCGCTCGTTCACTTTGTATATCGGCCCGCTGCAGATAAGTGCCGCTTGCGCCCGGACCCCACTCACTGATGAGCGCGTTGAGCGACGTGCGGCTACTATTCGCAAATTCGCGAGCTTTAGCATGATCCCCCAACATCTCGGTCGCCTGCGCTTCGTAAAGGCGGCAACGCCAGAGTGAGCTTCGCTGGCCTTTCTGGTTCAACTCTCCATCGAGAGACCGTGTACGGCCCAGGGCCGAACGACCGTCTCCGGTTATCAACTCCGCGAGCGCCAAAGCCATTGCGGCGTTTACTCTGGTGCTTTGGTCCGTCGAAGAAGCCGCCGCCGACGCCTGCTGACACAAAGCCTTACCTTCAACCGTCTTTCCTAATCGAAGCAGGCAGAGTCCCTGGATGCGCTTTGCTTCGATAATATCTCCTGGATCGGCATCTCTCCTAGCGAGAACCTGCGAACAGAGCTTTGCGGCGGCGGCGTAGTTTCCGCGCAACATCTCCAGTTCGGCGCGATCCGTCGCCAGGTCGCTTTCCTTGAATCCTTCTTGCGCCGCCAGATTGAGACTCTCTTCGGCGCGCTTAAATTCTCCCAGGAAGGTAAAAGCCATTCCAAGGTGCTCATCGTCGTAGGGCAAATTCTGCTTGAATCCGGCCGATTGGTCCTGGTCCCTCGCCCGTAAGATGTCTTTCACTGCTGCTGGATAATCCTCAAGTTCGGTTCGAATGGTGCCCAGATCACCCGCGATACGGGCCTGCGCGATCGGATCGTCGGTCTGTTTTGCGGCGAGAACCAGCCGCCCCGCAGCTCCTTTGTAGTCGCCTTCATTTCGCTCGGCACGCGCAGTGATCAAGTCCGAGTTCACCTCATCCGAGCGGTCTCCGTGACTCGCGAAATACTCGTGGGCTTCCGCCAGCTCTTTTAGCGCGGCAACTCGCTGCGTCTCATCCGCCGTCTTGAGCTCGATCTGGGCGAGAGCGGAGCGTGCTTCGTACTCCAACCGTTTGGCGTGATAGTTATTTGCCACGCTGACTACCTTTCGCAGGTACTTTGCCGCATCGTCATCCTGCCCTGATAACATAAGCGAGTTTCCGAGATCATTCAGGCCACGCGCCGCGAGCACCGGCATTCCTTTCTCCTCCGCCAGGGCCTGGGCTTTTGTCGCGAGAGCTCGCGAGGCTTTCAGATCGCCTCTCCGCTCCGCTTGCAGACTCTGCAGGGATTGGATCGTGATCTGCTGATACAGGTTGTCGCCCGCTAAAGCCAGAGCCTCGACCAGAAGCTTCGCGGCTTCATCGCCGTTCGCGACCTGCGCGAGCTCGGACTTCGCCTGCGCCTGCCCTTGTTCATCTCCTGAATCGTGAAACAGAGCAAGGGCGTTGTTGAGATCTTCGCGCGCTTGTTTCTTTCGCAACAGCCTCCGTTCAAGCGAGCCGCGCCTCAACCAAGCCCCGGGCGAGCCTTGCCACTGTTGCGTCGCCGCCTTATACTCCTCCAAAGCTTTCAGCGGTTGCGCGTTTTTCTCGTAAGCGCGTCCCAGGTCTACGTGGCCGAAGTGCTTCTGGTCCTCCGGAAGCCTCGCAAGGATGGTCTGATATGCCCGAACGGCATCGTCGAACTGATTGCCCACGGTGAAATTGATCGCCTCCAGGTACAAACCATCGAGTCTTGAAATCCGCGCCGCATGCGCGTGAGCGCTGACCATGTCCTGCGCTGCTTTATCCGGGCAATCCATTTCATTCCAAGCTTCCGCGCGGCGCGCATACGCGATCGGCAGATCCGAATCTTTCTGGATCGCCTGACCCAGTTCGGTGGTGGCCTTCCAGTAAACTCCATCCCGCACCGCCGCAGTGCCTTTGTCCAGCCATTCCCTGGCTTGCGGGGGCACATCCGGAGTCTTGCGTAGAATCCAAAACGAAACTACAGCGGCAACAGCCAGTGCGCCGACGGACGCCCATCGCCACCAATGCATCGCAGGCGCGCGTCGTCTACCTGGCTTGTCGATGGCGACCGCGACCGCCGGCCCGCTCAGCGCCTCGACAAAATCGCATGCCGATTCCCACCGATCCTTCGGCTCTCTTTCCAGGCACCGCAGAATCGCCGTGTTCCAGCGCTCGTCCAGTTCCGGAACCCATTCCACCGGCGGGGCCGGTTTCGCGGTGAGCCGCTGAATCGCCGCGCTGATATCCGACGTGCCTTCGAACGGGCGGCGCGCCGTCACCATCTCGTACGCCACCAGCCCCAGCGCGTAAATGTCGGTCGCCCTGGTCAGCGGAGCGTCTTCCAACTG
>NZ_CAJCHS010000442.1 GCF_903970205.1 Nevskia soli
ATCATCAGGAGCAGTACGCCAAGCTTGATGAATACTAAGCCGGGACCATCCAGCCAGAATTCGGACTTATGATAGACCGACGGTCCATAGCTGGAGTAGAAACTCACACCCAACGCTAACAAGGCTCCACCGAGAGCGAACCGCTGCATCATCCACGTCAGCCGTTCACCCTTGGCGAGACGCAGTACAGACCCGAAACTAATTCCGAACGCGATGTAAGCGGCCCAGGGGAAGAAGGAGAAGTAGTTATAACTCGGGACCAGGTAGTCGCGCAGAAACTGCGGTTGTATCGAACCGCCGAACTGGGTGACCAGCGGCGCGAGGAGTGCGATTGTAACGCCCAGGATCGCGCCGACCTTGATGCGGTTGCGGGTCGAGAGCATCGCCAGAATGGCGAAGAATCCGATGCCGACGCCCATGCAGTTGAGGATGTCGACCTTCAACATTTCCGTCCAGGGCGAGTCGGTTGCCGGAGAGAAAAGGCGCGTAAACAACCACAGCTGGATACGGAAGGCGAAAGCGACGGCCAGCAGATATCCCGCGCGGCGCAGGGCGCCCGTCCAACGCGCTGCAACGGGGAAGCCTTTACGCTCCTGGCTATCCATCAGGAACGCGAGGGTGATGCCCGTTAAAAACAGGAAGATCGCCGGGGGCATGCCGCCCACAAACTGCGAGAAGACGTAGAATCCTCCCGTTCGCAAGTCATTGCGCAGGAACGAATGGAACACGTGGCCTTGCAGCATGATGACGGCGGCCAATCCACGCATCCAATCGAGATAAAGAAGCCGGTTCGCGGTCTTCATGTTTGTTGTATTGATAGCAATGATCCTGCCAAAGGGTACCGATAAAGCGTCGCTCAGCGCCCCGGAGTCTCTCTTTTAACATTCTTTGGCAATTTCAGCTTCAAACTGGAATCCGGGAGATTGGGTTCCAAATGGATGTTGGAGAAGGCGAAAAGCTGGTAATCGCCGCCGGCCTGGAAGATTTTGTGCTGGATGGGCAGGCCGGTGTCGGGTGAAATCCACATCTCGATCTTCTGAACGTGAGCCGCGACGTCCTTATTCTTCGGCGTTAACTGCAGTTCCGCGGCGGGACGGCCGTCCAGCGGGTCGGCTCCGAGATATTTCACCTCATTATTGGCCAGCAAATCCGCCTTGGTCGTCCCGAATCCGAGCAGTAGAAACTGCTCGATCAGCGACGAATTCTGGCCCAGGTTGTACTCCTGGACGACGTTGGTGCGCGGCAGGTAGATATCCACCGTTTGGCCCTGGAGGGAGACGGATTTTGGATCCGGCTGGCCGAAATTCACCAGCATGCGCGTGTCGCCCGGCTTGACTCGCTTCATCCGGATGGTTCCGGTGGCGACCTGATCCTGATTGACGACCTCAGTGTGCGCTACCTGGCGTAAATCGGCCGACATTCCCCGGAAACCCGCGGCGGCACGGTCGATTTTGGCGAGCACTGCGTCGGCCGGATCCGCGCCTCCAGCGAATCCGACACTCCCCAAAATGAAGATGAACGACGCAGCGAGGTACCTATTGTTCATATCGGTTTGACGCGCGGGAGTTCGAGGCAATTGCTAAGGTTTTGCCACAGCCATATAGCCCGTCAATTCATGGTCGGAGTTGTACACCGGATCGACCCTCGTGACCTTTTGCTCGCGCCCGGTCTTCACCTTCAAAATCCCGGCGACGCGAGCGACTCTCGCCCGATCCGGAGCGTTTTCGGCAACGTCCGCGAGCAACTCCGGCTCGAGCCAGAATACGCTAGCTCCGTTGGCCGACGGCAGTAGCGCAACCTCGTGGGATTGCGGGATCCGCGGCTGATCGTGGAACCACGCGCGGGGAATGCCGAAGATAAACAGGAGGATCACTGCGACGATCAAGTCATACTGCCAGGATGCGCGCGGGTAGTCCCACAGAAGCACCCGTTTGACGACGTTTCCCACGTTTTCAGGTTAGCATCGGGCCAGGACGTCAACGAGGACGAGTCTGCTGGCCTGCGCGGCCGGAACCTTGAATGTGATCCTTTTCGAAACGACTTGCGAAGGATCGCCAGGGTAACAGTAGTTTCACAACAACCGTTACGTTAAGTTCGTAGGAGAGACTTATGAATAGATTCGAAGGTAAGGTAGTTATCGTCACGGGGGCCGGCTCCGGCATTGGGGCGGGCACCGCGCGCCGCTTTCTACAGGAAGGCGCGTTGGTAGCCCTTAATGGACGGCGTGAACACAAACTGCGGGAAACGATAGCAGGATTCGATCCAGCAAAGTCGCTGGTTCACCCTGGAGATGTGTCGGAGGAGGACTACGTGAAGCGCCTTGTTGAAGACACGGTCAATCAGTTCGGGAAACTGGATGTGCTTGTCAACAACGCTGCATGGGCGATCTTTGGTCCGTTCGCCCAGGGCACCACTCAAGACTGGCGCAAGACAATGGCGACCGACCTTGACAGCGTCTACTTCGCAACCCGGGAAGCCTTGCCTCATCTTCTGAAAACGAAGGGTTCCATCGTCAACGTTTCGTCCGTATCCGGTTTGGGGGGAGACTGGGGGCTTAGTTTTTACAATGCTGCCAAGGGGGCGCTTACCAACTTGACGCGTTCCCTTGCGCTTGAGTACGGCTCCCGCGGCGTGCGGGTGAACGCAGTGGCGCCCAGTCTCACATCCACCGAAGCCACCGCCGATCTTGTGAAAAATGAGGCTGTTATGGCAGCTTTTCGTGAACGCCTTCCGATCGGCAGGAGCGCAACGCCGGACGAAGTCGCGGGTGTGATTGCGTTCCTGGCGAGTGAGGACGCCATTTTTATTAACGGAGTGAACTTGCCGATCGACGGTGGAGTCCACGCGTCCAACGGGCAACCGAACTTCCTCTCGCTCTTAGGGCTAGGCTGAAACCCGGAGCCGAGGGGAGCGCGTGTATGTTGGGGTCATTTTCGAGGGAGCCGCGCGCCGGTGCTTTAAGCACGCTTCCAGTGGCCGCTCTTGCCGCCGGTTTTCTCCATCAGATAAAGATCGGTTATCTCGATCCCTTTATCGAGCGCCTTGGTCATGTCATAGACAGTAAGTGCTGCGACGGCGGCCGCGGTGAGCGCTTCCATCTCAACGCCGGTCAGCGCTGTCGTGGCGGCAGTTGCGAGGATGCGGATGCCGTCCGGTTCGATGGTCAGATCGACTCCCGCGTGCGAGAGACCGAGCGGGTGGCACATCGGAATCAGATCCGCGGTTTTCTTAGCCGCCATGATGCCGGCGACGCGGGCGACTTCGAGCGGATCGCCTTTCGGGTTGCTCGCGAGCGCCGCGATTACAGCCGCGCTCATGCGGACGAACGCGTGCGCGGTCGCGGTGCGGCGCGTCTCGGACTTGCCGGAAACATCGACCATGCGCGCCTGTCCGGCTTCGTCGAAATGAGATAGGGGATTCATTTGAGCAGCACGGGCATCCAATCGCCCACCGCCCATTCCATTCGATCCGCGTCAACCACCATGAACGCGTTGGCGCGGGTAAGCGCGGCGATGTCGCTCGAACCGGTCCATTGAATCGGTGTCAGATCGGCATCGCCGGTGACAAGAGCCGGGAGGAAACGGGTAAGACCTCCGCGATGCTTGTAGGGCTGCGTCAATCGGGCCTGGGTGAATAGGATGTCACGCGCCGGTTCGCCTCCGAGCATCTCCAACGCGGCCTTGGCGAAGAGTTCGAACGTAACCAGGGTCGATGCGGGATTGCCGGGCAGCCCGAAAAAGAAGCGCGCGCGAACCCGGCCGAAGACGAGCGGCTGGCCCGGCTGGATCGCAACCCGATCGAAGACGACGTCGGCTCTGAGAGCGGCAAGCGCGAGTTCGACGACATCGTATTTGCCCGCGGAAACGCCGCCGGATAGCAGAAGCAGGTCGTAGGTGAGCCCTTCTTCGATCAGCGCGCGGGTTGCTCCCAGGCGATCGCGCGCCACGGGCAGGATGACAGGGATGCCTCCCGCGCGCGCGACCTGCGCGGCGACCGAGTAGGCGTTGGAGTTGCGGATCTGATGGGCTTCGGCGGGTTCGCCCGGTTCGACGAGTTCGTCGCCGGTGGCGATGATCGCGACACTCGGCTTACGGAAAACAGAGACCCGCGCGCAGCCGACCGCAGCCAGCATGGCGACTTCCGCGTATCCGATCCGCGTGCCGGCGCGAAGCAGAAGCGCGTCGTGGGTCGCCTCGCTGCCGCGCTCGTTGATGAACTGACCGGCCGGCACGGCGGATTCGTACTCGATCCAATCGCCATCACGGCGGACGTGTTCCACCATAACGACGGAATCCGCGCCATCGGGAATTGGGGCGCCGGTCATGATCTCTACGCACTCGCCGGGTCCAACAGCCCGGGTGAAGCGGGCTCCCGCGCGAACCTCACCGATCACGCGAAGGCGGCCCGGCAGGTCGGCGGAGCGCACCGCAAATCCGTCGCGGGCGGTGCGGTCGAGCGTCGGGTAATCGCGGTCGGCGTAGACGTCTTGAGCTAAGACGCGCTGGTCCGCGGAGGTGAGTTCCACTATCTCTGCAGGCGGTGGAACCTGCGCGGCTGCGACATGTTCCAATACCAGGCGGCGCGCGGTGCGAAATGGAAGTGGAGCGGCCAACTGGAAACTTCAGCCCAGCAGCTTGACGATGAAGTGCGTATCGAAGTTGCCGGCCACGAAATCGGGATCGGCAAGGATGCGCTGGTGCAGCGGAATCGAGGTATGAATGCCTTCGACGATAAACATGCTCAAGGCGCGTCGCATGCGCGCAATCGCCTCCGTTCGATCCGCTCCGTAGCAGATGAGCTTGGCGACCAGAGAGTCGTAGTACGGCGGGATTACGCCGTCGGTGAAAGCGTGCGTATCGACGCGGACGCCGATGCCGCCCGGCAAGTTGAGCGCGGTGATGCGGCCGGGCGACGGCGCGAACGTCTCCGGGTTCTCGGCGTTGATGCGGCATTCGATCGCGTGACCCTTCGGCTGCACCGGCCGCGTGATCAGATCGTCGAGCTTCTCGCCGGCGGCGATGCGGATCTGCGACTTCACCAGATCGATCCCGGTGACGAGTTCGGTGACGGGATGCTCCACCTGAATGCGGGCGTTGACTTCGATGAAGTAGAGGTCGCCGGTTTCGTTCATCAGGAACTCGACCGTACCCGCGTTGGTATAGCCGATGGATTTGAGCGCCTCGCGGAGCTTGGCCATCACGCGCTCACGCACTTCCGGACGCAGCGCAGGCGATGGCGATTCTTCCAGCAGTTTCTGATGGCGCCGCTGGATGCTGCACTCGCGTTCGCCGAGAATCTCGACGGTGCCGTGCTCGTCGGCCAGAATCTGGAATTCGATGTGGCGCGGGCGCGTGACGAATTTTTCCAGGTACACGTCGGCGGAACTGAAGGCGGCGCCGGCTTCCTGTTGCGCCTGCATCAACAACGCGGGAAGCTCTTCAGCCTTGTAGCAGACGCGCATGCCGCGTCCGCCGCCACCCGCGGATGCTTTGAGGATGACGGGAAATCCGATCTGGCCGGCGAGTTCGATGGCCTCTTCCGGACTCTGGAGAACGCCTTCGGAGCCCGGCAGCGTGGGCACTCCGTGCTGCTTCATGATGGCGCGCGCACGTTCCTTGACGCCCATCTCGCGGATGATCTCCGGGCGCGGTCCGATGAACTTGATCCCGCTCTCTTTGCACACTTCGGCAAACCGCGCGTTCTCGCTCAGAAAGCCGTAGCCGGGATGAATGGCGTCGACGTTGGTGATCTCGGCGGCGCTGATGATCGAGGGGATATCTAGATAACTACGCGCGCTCTTGGCCGGCCCGATGCAGACCGCTTCGTCGGCGAAGCGCACCGGCAGGCTGTAGCGATCGGCTTCGGAATAGACGGCGACCGTTGGTATGCCGAGGTCCTTGCATGCCGCGATGACGCGCAACGCGATCTCGCCGCGATTGGCGATCAGGATTTTACGAAACGGAAGCTTGGCTGCGGGCTGCGGCGAAGTGGACGCAGGAAACCGCTTGACGCTTTCAGAAGTTTTGGTTGAACTCACGCTGTTAGATATTAGATGGCCCGGATCGAGAACAGAGCTTCACCGTATTCGACCGGCTGCCCGTTGGGCACCAGTTTGGCCACGATGACTCCGGCAAATTCCGCCTCGATTTCATTCATGAGCTTCATGGATTCAATAATGCAGAGCACGCGCCCGGCTTGCACCGTCTCGCCGACGCGAACGAACGGCGGGGAACCCGGCGACCCGGACTCGTAGAAGGTGCCGACGATCGGCGACTTGACGAGCTTGACGGAGGGGTCGTCAGTCGGTTCCGCTTTCGGGGGCTCGGGCGCTTGTTGCGGCGCAAGCGCCTGCGGCGACGGTCCTTGGGCAAACTGCTGGTGTCCGCCGGTCCCGGATGGCGGGGGCGCGGAAGAATAGTGCATCCCCGAGCCCGGCGCGGCGGATTTTGAGCCGCCCGACCGGCTGATGCGGACGCGGTCCTCTCCCCGTTGAACTTCGAGCTCGGTAATGTCCGATTCCGACAGGAGCTGAACGAGCTCGCGAATCTCATCGACTGTCATGGCAACGGATAAGCTTAGCAGACCCGCGTACGCCGCTCACCGCGCCTGGTACTACTGACCCGTCGCAGTCGCGGTCTTGGGGTAATTGGGATCGGCCTCGACTTCCAGAATCTGCTCGGTGTGGCGCGCGCTATGGGCGGAAAGCAACAGCAGAAACTGGTAGGCGTCCATGGGACCCGTGGGGCCTTGGCCGACGTGGGTGCGGAGATCGTCATTCGTGGTTTTCACGTACTCGATGGTCTTGGCGCGGACGGCGATGAAGGCTTGCGCGGCATCGGCCGGCGTTGCGTAGATGCCCGCGGGAACAATCGGTTCCGGCGCCTTGATCTTGTGCGAGCGGTCTTTCACGCCGGCGACGATCTTCTCGTCGACTTCGGCAGTCGCCGAGGCAAGCCGCGGCACCGCCGGGGTTTGCAGGAACTTCTGAGACGCTCCGAAAATGTAAGGCTCCGCTTTAACGATGTGTTCGGCGCATTCGGCCACGGACCACCGATCCGGCCCGGCTTTGAACTTCCATTGCGCGAGTGTCAGGCCCTCGATGCTGGCCAGAAAATTCTTTTTCGATTCGTCGAGTTGCGCGAGCAGGTAGGAGCGCTCGGCATCGGTCATCGCTCCGGTTGTTGTCTCTGCCTGTGGGGCGGCCACGACGACGAACGGTGTGGCCGCGAGGATCAGGGTCAGTAATTTATGCATGGATTTCCTCGTTTTGATTTTCAGAGTAAGTGCCGCGTTCAATTGTAATCACAAAATGGGCGCGGATGTAAAATCGGGTTTAAAGAGACGAGCTTTGGACCCGCCGTCCTTAAGCCGATTGCGCCGGGTAGGGTCGGTTTCCTCTTCTGACCTTCCCGAACCACAATTCGGGCCTCGGCTCCAATCGATACGGCCTGCGGCCACCC
>NZ_CAJCHS010000443.1 GCF_903970205.1 Nevskia soli
TTGAAGAGCTCGAAGATGCTGGTTCGCACGGCGCTAATTCCAGTCGAGAATGACTTTGCCGGAATTGCCGGAGCGCATCACTTCGAAACCCTTCGCGAATTCCGTGTAGTGCAGACGGTGCGTGATCACCGGGCAGATGTCGAGACCGCTTTGTAGCATCACCGTCATCTTGTACCAGGTCTCATACATCTCGCGGCCGTAGACACCCTTGATCGTCAGGCTGCTGAAGACGACGGTGTTCCAGTCGATCGCGATCGGTTCGGATGGGATGCCGAGCATCGCGATCTTTCCGCCATGCGCCATGTTGTCGAGCATCGAACGCAGCGCCGCCGGGTTGCCCGACATCTCGAGGCCGACATCGAAGCCTTCCGTCATGCCGAGTTCGCGCTGCAGTTCGTGTAGATCGCCGGTGGCGACATTCAGCGCCACATCCGCGCCCATCTTCTTGGCGAGATCGAGGCGATACGGATTCACGTCGGTGATCACGACGAAACGCGCGCCGGCGTGTTTGGCGACACCCGCGGCCATGATGCCGATCGGACCGGCGCCGGTGATCAGGACATCTTCGCCCAGCACGGGGAACGAAAGCGCGGTGTGGACGGCGTTGCCGAACGGGTCAAAGATAGCCGCGACCTCGCGATCGACACCCTCGCGGTGATGCCATAGATTGGTCATCGGCAGCGAGATGTATTCGGCAAACGCGCCCGGCCGGTTCACGCCTACGCCCTTCGTATGCGGACAGAGATGACGGCGTCCGGCCAGACAGTTGCGGCAATGACCGCACACGACGTGGCCCTCCCCACTGACCACATCGCCCGGGAAGAAGTCCGTGACGTTGGAGCCGACTTCGACAATATGACCCACGAACTCGTGGCCCACGACCATCGGCACCGGAATCGTTCTCTGCGCCCAGGCGTCCCAGCCTTCGATGTGCAAGTCGGTGCCGCAAATACCGGTTTTCTCGACGCGGATCAGGCAATCGTTGATGCCGATTTCAGGGATCGCGACGTCTTCGAGCCGGAGTCCGGGAGCCGCTTCGCGCTTCACAAGAGCTTTCATTGTGCAAAAATCTTCTCTAGTATGTCGGACAGCACGTCCAGGATATCAGACAAGAAGCGGGCTCGCGAGGACTTGGTTTCCGAACGCTTCGGCGCGAGGCTGAAGCGGCTGCGCGCGGAACGGAAATGGTCGCTGGAAACACTAGCCGACGCGAGCGGGGTCAGCCGGTCGATGTTGAGCCAGATCGAGCGCGACCAGGCGAATCCGACGCTGGCGGTCACGCTGCGGATTGCGCGCGCCTTTTCGATGACGATCGGGGAATTGGTGGAGGACCCCGATGCGACGAGTTCGCTGTCAGTGATTCGCGCGGGCGATCGCGCCTATCATTTCCGATCCGACAAGGACTGCACGATTCGCACGTTGTCGCCGCTGCATCTGGAGAAAGATGTCGAGTTCTATGAGGTGCAGTTGCGGCCCGGCGGCGAACTGCGCAGCGCCGCGCATTTCGAAGGAACGCGGGAATTTCTGACGGTCGAGAAGGGGCGCGTCCGCGTGGAATCGGGAGGCGATTCCGATGTGCTCGAGCGCGGCGATTCGGCGAGTTACCGGGCGGATGTTCCGCATGCCGTGGTCAATGCGGGAAAGACCGCGGCGGTGTTGTTTCTGGTGAACATCTACCGTTAGAGTTCCGCTGTTCGAAGGATGCGCCAGCAGCCCGTCAAGATCGCCGCGGCGATCGCAAAGTGCAAGGCGATTCCGAGGACGGACGGCAGGTACGCGAGGGGCGTTCCGTGTCCGGGAGCCAGGAACATCATGTCCGCCGTCTGATGGCCAAAAACGCGCCACATCGGGACGAAGAGCAGGAGGGCCGAAAATATCCCCAGCGCATTGATCTTCTTGCTTGGGCTAAGCATCATCCATTGCTGCGATGAGAGCAAGGCGTAGGCGCAGAAGCCGACGGAGAGGGCCGCCAGATACCGGCGAGGCGCGCTGACGGCGCCCAAGACTTGAAGAAATGTCGGATGCTGCCCGAGCTGAGAAACCGCTGGAATCATCCTGATCGTGGCCATCAGGTGGTGAAGAGACGGCGCATGGACCAGACTAAGCCAGCCGACAAGTAGAAGGAAAGCGGCCGCGGGAAGCAAGACGATCGTAGTCATAGCGATGGCAGCGGGAAGAAAGAAGGCGTTCCGTCGCGAGACGGGGCGGGTAAGGAAGAACCTGTTGAGAGCTTTCAGTTGATTGCCGGGAATGCCGGCAGCCGCCGGGAGGGCGACCGCGCCCGGCGATAGGTACCCGAAAACGAATCCGGCGATCAGGGCGGTAAAGGGGGGCAAATTGAGGAGAACGAATGCGTCCCTGGGGTCGACCGGGCACCCGCAGAAGCCGTGCCAGAAGATACCGAAGTCATTGAAGCCATCGCCGCTGACCCATAGATGAGCGAGGCAGGTCATGAGCAGCGAAGAGATAGCCACGGTAAGTACACGGTAGCGATAGTAGAGTAGCCAGGGATAAGTCGGCATGTTAGATCTCGAACTTAGTAGATAAGCGTTCTCCAAAGAAGAGAAGCCCCACGACGAAGACAAGCGGCACAAGCGCGAAAGCGAAAGGTTGAGGCCCGGCCTGTGCGGGAAACAAGAACAAAGCCCTGGCTACCCGGCTGGTAAGAAGAAACCGGGAGAGGAAGACGGCCTGGGAACCGAGGGCCGCGCCGAGCAGTATGGGGACAAATTTCATTTTGCCAAGCATCGACCAGCGCCGGGGAAGAAACGCGACGAAGACAAAGATGCTGAAGACCAGTGTTGTCGTGGTAAGCATCGAGAGATCGAACTGAACCGCGGATCGCCGGGAACTTGAGACGGACTCCCAAACCGGCCCGTAAGTGAACCTGAGAAGCACGATTGACGCGAGAAGCCCGGCCTGCGTTGCCGCGAGAAGACTGCCGAGCAGGGGCAAAACGCGGCCCCAAAAAAGGAAGCGGTATGAGAGCGGCCGCGTGCGGTGGAAGCTTCCCTGGAGATTGTCAATAACCACCAAAGCGGTCACGAAACCGAACACTTCCGCGAAGTAGCCCGCCGCCGTGAGTTGAACCTGGTACATCTGCCAAACCTGCTGCGGACCGCGCGCCGCGGTTATAAGAGAACCGCTGGTGATTGAAAAGATCATGTAGGCGAACAGAGCGAAGCAAATCCGCGCCGCGTTGGACTGCTGAGCGAGATACGTGCGCTGCGGGAGCGTGAAGCGGCCCAGGAAGAAGCCTGGAGTCCGGTCACCGGCCGGTTCGAGGATCGCTTCCGCGCTATTTTCACTAATTGCGTTGCGGCGATAAGCGTTCACACGCGCGATCACGATGAGGGCCAGAATCGGCACGACCGCGGCGATCGCGCCAGTTAGGGGAGGCGAGAGTATCATGCGATAGCCTCTTCCTCGGCCAGGCTCTCGGAGGTGCGGCAGAGTTCCAGAAAAATCTCATTGAGCGAGAGCGGGACACTCTCAACGACGTTCGCGCCATGAGACACGAGTAACTGCTCGAACGCCGCCGGATCGCTGCGCAGAATGTACTCGGTGGCGTTGGCATCGCGCTTCGCCGAGAGGATCCGGGGCTCCGTCTCAGGTAACGAAGCCCCCTTTACTGTCAAACGGCGGAAGCAGGACCGGATATCGTCCAGACGCCCTTCGATCAGCAACCTTCCGCGATCCATGATGCCGATATAGTCCGCGATCCTTTCAATTTCAGGAAGCTGGTGCGTGGAGAGAAATACCGTGCGCCCATCGGCGGTGCAGTCTTCGACCAGCAGGCGGAGCAGTTCGTCCAGCACCACGGGATCGAGGCCGGTGGTGGGTTCGTCCAGGATCAGCAGACGCGACCGCTGCGCGATTGCGGCGGCCAAAGCAACCTTGGTCTTATTTCCGAGCGAAGCGCGCGCGAACGCCAGGTCCAGCGGCAGTTCAAGACGCTCGCACACCTTGCGGGCCAGAGCGTCGGACCAGGTCGAAGGATAGAAGGCCCGGTTGAGTTCCAGAAGACGCCGGGCCGTCAGCGCGGGAACCAGGATCTTATCCTCCGGAACATAGCCGACTTGTTCCAGCACGGCGACGCGCTCGGGATCGCGCGAAGGATCGAGGCCGAAGACGCGGATCGTACCGGCGGTCGGGCGAGCAAGGCCCATCGCCATGCGGATGGTGGTTGTCTTGCCTGCGGCGTTGCGGCCGAGCAGACCGTAAATCGATCCTTCCGGCACGTTGAGCGAGAGTCCGTCGACGGCGTTTACCTTTTTGCCGAAAAGGCCGGTGTTATAAGTCTTGACTAAGTCGGAAGTTTGAAGCGCGTAAGTGGTCATTCTTGTTCTCCGGACGAGCGGGTTGAGTTGCGGGATTTCCGGCCGAGGTCTTCGATCGCGGCGTCGAGGAGTTTGTGGATATCGTCGGGATTCAGCCGCAGCTGAGCGCCTTCGATAGCAAGTTGATCGACCAGCGGCCGGATACGCCTGAGCTTTTCCGCCTTGAGCAGACCGGAGCCAAGCGTCGTGAGGGAGCCGACGAAGGTTCCTCCGCCGGGAACGGTTCGAATGATCCCTTCGCGCTCCAGATTGCTGAAAGCGCGCGCGACGGTGTTGGGATTGATGCGGAGTTCGGCCGCGGTTCGGCGTATGGATGGCAAAGGGTCGTCGGGTTTCAGCAGGCCGGAAGCGAGCGATTGTTTGATCTGCTGCTCGATCTGCAGGTAGACCGGGATGCCGGAGCTGGCGGAGATATGGATCGACAGCACTACTGTATTAATACGCTAATACGGTTGGCTTGTCAAGCGAAGAAAAATCCGTGCGTTCACGATGGCGGTTGCGCCGGAAACGGCGGGGTAGTGGCGCAGGTTGCCGGTGATCAGGAATGCGGCTGCAGAAGCCTGGGCGCATTCGAGGAAACGGTTGTCGTCTTCATCGGTCGCCAGGGCGAGTTGGAACTGCGGATCGACGCGGAAGAACCGTGGTTCAAGAGCGGCAAGCAGCCGCGCGGCTTGCTCCTGCATGGCCGCGAATTTCGGACGGAAGAGAACGTCGCGGTATTCGGCTTCGATCGCGGGTGAAACGCACGGCACAATTTCGCCTCGAAGCGCCAGCGCGATCACTTGCGCCTCGTTGCCCCTCGGCTTCAGGCAGGCCGAAAGGAGAATGTTCGTGTCGAGCACCACGCGAATCGGGTTTGGCACAATCGGGGTTCCAGATGATCGACGAACTAGGACGGCGGATGAAGCGCGATTATGAGGACGCGCTGCGATTATATCTGCCTCGGCGCGCTTACGTCGTGGTGCGGGTGGATGGGCGCGCGTTCCATGCCTTCACGCGCGGGATGGAGCGCCCGTATTGCCGTCCGCTGGCGGATGCCCTGGATTCCGCCGCCGCTGTTCTATGCGGTGAAATGATCGGCTGCCAATTCGCGTTCGGACAGAGCGACGAGTATTCGTTTCTGCTGAACGATGCGGTGTGGTTCGACGGCAACGTGCAGAAGATCGCTTCGGTCGCGGCCAGCGTCTTTACCGCGGCATTTGCGCGCGCTTTCCCGAACGATCGCGACGCGACATTTGACGCGCGCGTGCTCCTGATTCCGCAGCGCAGCGAGGTCGCGCAATACTTCGTCTGGCGGCAACTGGACGCGTCTGCGAATAGCTTGAACATGCTGGCTTCGGCGCATTACTCGCACAAAGAACTGTTGGGTAAGTCGACTGCGGAGAAGCACGACTTACTGCATGCGAAAGGTCTGAACTGGGCGAATCAGCCTGCTGATTTCAAACGCGGGCGCGTCGTCCGTCCCGGTGAAGGCGGCTGGATTGTGGATCGCGAAGTTCCGGTCTTTCAACGGGAGCCGGGCTATTTGGACGCGCTCATCCCTGCG
>NZ_CAJCHS010000444.1 GCF_903970205.1 Nevskia soli
GCGGCGAGTGTGGCATTAGCGATAGCGGCCGTATAGAAGAAGTCGCCCACTTGCATCACACCCGCGGCGGCCCCAATACCGCGCACGCGACCGTGATTCTGTTCGATCTTCTGAACCACGACTTCCGGACGTGGGCGGATGCGGCCGGGCGTCTTCCTCATACCGTCGCGTCGCTTACTTCGTCAGACTTTACGCGCGACTCGAACGACCCTCGCGAAGGCCGCTTCGAAATAGGAATTGACGCCGGCGATGTGACTTTCTCCGCATGGCAACGGTCGGGTTGGCGGGAAGCGGAAGAATTGAGAATGAGCCCGGCGGTCACCAAAGTTCGCCTGACCGTCTTCGATACCGGCTCGAACGCTGTCGGAGCGCTATCCATTCCGGTGCTATCCCGTTTCGGTATTGGGCAACACCCATCCAGCGTGGCCGAAGGGCCGCACCGGGGCGATTCTCACAGCCTTATAGTACTGTTGTCCGTTGATCTTCCGTACCTTAATAAGGGCAGTAGACATATCGTCGGTTCAAATGGGATACTGATCCAACAAGCTCCCCAGGACTCTCATGAAAACCCGATGGTTGAATGTGATTGCGCTACTTGCGGTAGCGCTAGCGGCGGCACTGGTGGTATCGGCGAATCGCGCGGAAGACCGCACGAATCAGCTGCTGAACGTCTCCTACGACCCCACCGGCGACTTGTTTAAACAACTGGACAGGCAGTTCATCGATAGATATCAACACGATACGGGCAAACGGCTGACGATCAAGGAATCGCACGGAGCCTCCTCCCAGCAGGCTCGCCAGGTATCGGAAGGGATGCAAGCGGACGTTGTCACCCTCGCGGTCTATTCGGATGTCGACGAGCTGCACAAAGCGGGCTTAATCAGCGATGGCTGGTCGAAGCGGCTGCCCAACGATTCGCAGCCCTTCCATTCGACGGTCGTATTTGTAGTACGCAAAGGGAATCCGAAGGGCATCGCGGACTGGCCCGATCTGGTGAAACCCGGGATTTCGGTGATTACGCCGAATCCCAAGACGTCCGGTAGCGGGAAGTTGAGCGTCCTGGCGGCGTGGGGTTCGGTGATTTACCGCGGGGGGAACGACCAGCAGGCCCGCCGCTATTTACGCCAGCTTTACCAGCATGTGCCGCTGCTAGTCACCGGAGCGCGGGAATCGACGGTGGCGTTTGCGGACGAGCGCGCGGGCGATGTGCAGTTGACCTGGGAAAGCGATGCCCTCAGTGAAGTTAAGAAATCGAACGGAGAGCTTCAGGTGGTGTATCCGCCGGTGAGCATCCTCGCGGAACCGACGGTGGCGTGGGTCGATAAGAACGTCGCCGGGACCGAGCGTGAAGCGTTCGCCAAGGCGTATCTGCAGTTCCTTTACACCGAGACGGCGCAAGAGACGATCGCGCGCAATGGGTATCGCCCGGTAGACCCGGAAGTTGCGCGGCGCTACGCGGACCGCCTGCCGAAAATGGACCTTTTCCCGGTGACTTTGCTCGCCGGAAACTGGGATGAGATTCAGCAGCGATTCTTCTTCACCAACGGCGTATTCGATCAGATCTACCGGCCTACCGCAAAGCTATGAAGCTGTTTCCACGCTACAGTAGCCTCGGGGCGAGGTACGATCTCATCGCCGGTCTGACGGTGGCGGCGATTTCACTGCCGCAAGCGATGGCTTACGCCCTGATCGCGGGGGTGGATCCGCGTTTCGGGCTTTATTCGGCGATCGTGGTGACGCTTGTCGCCTCTATTTTCGGTTCCTCTTCGCATCTGATCAACGGGCCGACCAACGCGATATCGCTGGTCGTTTTTAGCGCCTTGGCGTTCATCGGAACCGATTCCCGGCTGGACGCATTCGAAGCCATGTTCCTGCTTGCCATCATGGTCGGCATCGTCCAAATCATGATTGCCGTGTTTAAGCTCGGCGACCTGACGCGATACATCTCCGAATCCGTTGTGCTCGGCTTCATGGCCGGTGCGGGATTTCTAATCGCTCTCGGGCAAGTGGGTAATTTTTTTGGAATCAAGAACCGCGGCACGGGGGATCAACATGTGCTGCTTCGTTTTTGGATGACGGTGACGCAGGGCGGCCCACTGAACTGGCGGGAACTGACGATCGGGGCAGGGACGGTCATCCTGGTCGTGTTGCTCCGCGTACTGTGCAATCGGCGCCGTCTGCCGAAGCTGGACATGCTCGTCGCGCTCATCGTCGCCACCGTGGCGGCTTACGCGATGCACTGGTCGCAAGCGGGCGCGCATGGCAAAACGTTGCTGGCCTTAGTCGGCAATGTTCCGGCAAGTTTGCCGCGGCCGCACATCCCGCAAATCAAGTTTTGGTGGATACGGCAGATGACGGGGAGCGCGTTTGCGATCTCGTTCCTCGGCTTGGTGGAGGCGCTGGCGATCGCGAAATCCATTGCGAGTCACACGCGGCAGCCGCTGGACTATAACCGGCAGTGCATGGCCGAAGGACTGGCGAATCTGGTGGGCGGCTTTTTCCAATGCCTTCCGGGTTCGGGGTCGCTAACCCGCTCGGCGATTAACTATCAATCCGGCGCGGTAAGCCGCTTTTCCGGCGTTATTGCCGCGACGGCGGTTGCCGTGGTGTTGCTGATCATTGCCCCGCTCATGCAGTTTGTTCCCAAGGCGGCGCTGGCGGGGCTGCTGATCGTCACCGCCGCGCGTCTGATCGATTGGGCGAGGCTGAAGATTGCGCTGCGCGCCTCAAGTTTTGACGCTTGGCTGGTGTCAGTCACGGCGGCATCGGCGATCTTCATCAGCGTCGAATTCTCGATCCTGATCGGCGTCGCGGCTTCGATCGTGATGTTTGTCCCGCGAGCCGCGCGGCTGCGGGGAAGGGAACTGTTCGTCAGTTCCGAGCGATTAATTCGCGATCGGCGTCCATCCGACCCGCCATGCACGGCGATGATTATTTACGACTTTGAGGGCGAACTTTTCTTCGGTGCTGCGCCGGAGCTGGATCGCGCGCTCGACCGTCTGTCAGAGAGGGCGCGGGAACAGAGGATGCACTCGATCATTCTGCGGATGAAGCGCACGCGCAATCCGGACATGGTTTGCCTCGAGCGATTGCAGCACTTTTTGCGGGATATGGAAGCGGAAGGGGTTTTGGTACTGTTGTGCGGCGTGCGCACGGATTTCGCGGCCGCGATGAATAGCATGCGCTTCCATGATTGGCTGCCGGCCGACCGCGTCTTCATCGAGGAAACGGAGCTATATTCGTCCACGCTGAAGGCCGTTCGCCATGCTTACGAGCTTTCCGGCGAGCAGACTTGCGAGCATTGCGCTCAGATTCTGAGCGAGAATCCGGCGAAAGAGCTTTATTATCTGGTGTAGCCGGAAGCGCGAGTGGCGACTGGACTGGCGATCTACTCCTCCAACCAAGCGATGACAACCGGTACCGCAGAGTCAGGGGAATAGTTAGACTCTGAGTTTATGGTCGGCAGAAACGCCCTACTAATCCTCTGGCCGCTAGCGGTGTTCGTGTCCCGGGCTGCGGAAGTAAAAGGACTGGAACGCCGCGTGACTGTTCAGATCACGAGCCAGATGGCTGGGTCGCCGTTCGCTGGCGATCTGCCGGCTTCGGTTTGGGCTCTCGGGTTCGCGCCCGACCAGCGGTATTTGGCGGTGGGCGTCGAATTTATCAAGAAGAAGGTTCTGCCTCCGCTGGAAGATGACAAATCTTACCTTTTGATCTTGGCCACAGATCACCCGGAAACTGTAATCAAGAGTTTCGAAATCCCGCGGCACCCGGCTATGAGGGTTTACACGGAAGTGTATTGGAGTCCCGGCGGCAAGTACATTGCCACACCCTTTTATCGCGACTGGGACCAGGCGGCTATTATCGACCTATCCACCAATGAACTGCATGTCATCACGACCCGCCGGTGTCAGGTGAAGGGCTTGCTTGACGGACCACAACTAGTTCAGGTGTGCTCCGCGAGCGGGCGCGGCACAAGAATCAGGTTCATCGGGATCGACGGAACGGTTTCGAGAGAGTGGTCCTACTCTGATGTTATGACAGTGCTCCATGTTGAAAGCGTCGTCGGAGAGTTAGCTCTTACACGAGTTACACCAGGCGCGAATACCGGGCCCCGTGAAATCACAATCGCGGACGCGAAAGACCGCAGGGAGATTCAACGCTGGATGATGACCGGAGCGGAGCCTTACTTCGGAACCTTTGCAAAATCCGGTAAGGTTTTTTGTCTCCTGCAAAACCCGATGATCACATTGGATCGGGACTTCATCTGCCGGGACACTTCTTCGGGCTCAGAGGTAATACACCAAACACTTCCCAAGGGCTTCAGCGGGCCAATCATTGGCGCTGGAAACTACCTCGCCATGAATCATGATGAAATCAAGTTCGTACCCAAGCCGCTCCAACGACTGGCCGGCACATCGGTCGTATTTGGCAAGAGAGCCCACTGCCTTTGGGACCTACGGACCGGCACTCAGATTGCGCAATGGTCTACAAAAATGCAGTTCGTACTCCCAGGGGTTGATGACGATTGGGCTTATACAATCTCCCCGGACGGACACACCATCGCGGAAGGTGGAACGGGAATTGTAACGCTCTACCTCCTAACGCAACGATAGTCTCAGTCTCGACGGTGGCTACTCTCTATTTCGACGCGCTGAGTTCCTTGCAGATACTCCCAACGAAAGCTTTCGCGTCGCCGAAAAGCATCAGCGTGTGGTCCATATAGTAGAGTTCGTTGTCGATCCCGGCGAACCCGGCGCTCATGCCGCGCTTGATGATCATCACCGTGCGGGCGCGGTAAGCCTCCAGAATCGGCATTCCGGAGATCGGACTGCTCTTGTCGTTCTTGGCCGCGGGATTCACCACGTCATTTGCGCCGATAACCAGCGCTACATCGGCGTTGGGGAACTCGGGATTGATCTCTTCCATCTCGATGAGCTTGTCGTAGGGAACATCGGCCTCAGCCAGCAGCACGTTCATGTGGCCGGGCATGCGGCCGGCAACCGGATGGATGGCGAAACGGACGTCGATACCGCGCTTCGAAAGCGAATCGAATAGCTCGCGCAGTTTGTGCTGGGCCTGAGCGACGGCCATCCCGTAACCGGGGATGATGATGACGCTGCGGGCGGCGTCGAGCATCTCGGCCGCTTCTTCCGCACTGGCCGAGCGCACCGGACGCGCTTCCGTTTTGGCGGCCTTGGTTTGCACCTGCCCGAACGCGCCGAACAGCACGTTGGTGAACGAGCGGTTCATGGCCTTACACATGATGATGGCCAGGATCAGACCCGAGGAACCATCGAGCGCGCCGGCGATGATGAGCAACTTGTTATCGAGCGCGAATCCCATGGCGCTGGCCGATAAGCCGGCATAGGAATTAAGCAGCGCGATGACAGTCGGCATGTCCGCGCCGCCGATCGGAATGATCAGGAGCACGCCGAAGATGAGCGACAGCACCATGAAGATCGGGAACATCCAGCGCTGTTCGGGCGAGATGATCAGCGCGATTCCGATAACTGCCGCCAGCGTGAATAGAATCAGGTTGACGAAGTTCTGGCCTTTGTAAGTGATCGGCCGGGTGGGAAGGATCTCCTGCAGTTTGCCGAAGGCCATCAGGCTGGCGGTGAAAGTAAGGAAGCCGAGCAGCGTTTCGAGAATCAAGGCCGCCATCCGGAATCCGTGCGGCGAGTGCGCGAAGTACTCCGCCGTTCCGATGAGGGCGGATGCCAGCGCGCCGAATGCGTGCGAAATCGCGGTTCTTTGCGGGACCGCGGTCATCGGCATCAAGTACGCCAGCGGGACGCCGATCGCCGAACCGAGCAGGAAGGCGATGACAATCCACTTATACTCGACGACCTCGTAGCGCAGCAGTGTGCCGACGACGGCCAGCAGCATGCCCGCCTCGCCGACGAACACGCCGCGACGCGCCGTAGCCGGCGAGTTCATCCACTTAATGGCCAGAATGAAGCTGGCCGCCGCCAGTATATAGAAGACCGGGAGGATGTTATCGATCACTTACGGGGCTCCCGTTTCTTGAACATTTTGAGCATGCGATCGGTGATGAGGTAGCCGCTGACCACGTTGATGGTGGCGGCTAAGACGGCGATAAAGCCGAGACTACGGGTAAGTACCGAAGCGTCGCGTTCGCCGGTGATCAGGATCGCGCCGACGACGGAGATCGCGGAGATCGCATTGGTAAGCGACATCAGCGGCGTGTGAAGCAGGGGAGACACGCGGCGGATTAGTTCGAAGCCGAGGAATGCAGCGAGCATGAAGACGTAAAGGCCGAACTCGTAAGTTCTCATTACTGAATCGCTCCTTGAGTTTGGGGAATGCCGAGTAGTTCGCGAATGCGGGCGTGAACGACTTCGCCGTTGCGGGTGACTAAGGTTTCGCGGATGATTTCGTCTTCGGTGTTGATACTAAGCTGGCCGTCTTTGACCAGAAGCTTGAGAAACGACGTCAGATTCGAAGAGTACATCTGGCTGGCGTGAAAGGGCGCCAGCGAGGGCATGTTCAGCGGACCCCAGACGGTGACGCCATTGTGCATGTAACGTTCGCCGGGACGGGTGATATCGCAATTGCCGCCACGCTCGGCGGCAAGGTCGATGATCACCGAACCGGGCATCATGCCTTCGACCATGGCCCGCGTGATCAGGATGGGCGCTTTGCGGCCGGGGACAGCGGCGGTGCTGATGACCACGTCCTGCTCGCGGCAGACAGCGCCGAGCAGCTCGGCCTGACGGCGGTAGAAGCTTTCGTCCATGGCTTTGGCGTAGCCGCCGGCGCCTTCCGCGGTGGTGTTTTCGACTTCCAGCATCACGAATTTCGCCCCGACGCTTTCGACCTGTTCCTTGACGACCGGGCGAACGTCATAGGCCGATACAACGGCGCCCAGACGACGCGCCGTGGCGATCGCTTGCAACCCGGCAACGCCGGCGCCGAGCACGAATACTTTCGCGGGCGTGACGGTCCCCGCGGCCGTCATGAACATCGGGAACATCTTGGGAAGCGCGGTGGCGGCGAGGAGCACGGATTCGTAACCAGCGACAGTCGCCATGGAAGAGAGCACGTCCATGCTCTGCGCGCGGGTGATGCGCGGAATGAGTTCGAGTGCGAAAGCCGTGACGCCGGTGCGGGCAAGGTCCGCGGATTCCTGCAGGGCGGTCAGCGGTTCGGCCATCCCGATGACCGCTTGGCCGGGGCGGAGCAGGTTTAGATCCTGGCGTCCGTGCTCGGGGTTTGCGCCGAGCGAGCGCACCTGAGCGATGAAGTCCGCGCGCGCAAAAACGTCCTGGCGTGCGGCGATATCCGCGCCGCGCCCTACAAACTGTTCGTCCGGATAACCCGCCTCCACGCCGGCCAAATGCTCGACAACAATATTCAGCCCGGCTTTCTTCAGGACCTCACACGCGCGCGGAACAATGGCCACGCGCCGTTCACCGGGGAACGTTTCCCGCGGCACTCCTACGGTTAGGGGCATAAATTCAAAATGTTTGAAACGAGACAGTTAGTGTAGCGCGACTTTGTTTGTGAAGTCATCGAGCCATACCGCCGAAGTGGTTTATTGTCATTGGAGCAGGAAACGAAACGGATGACCCCCCATTCTCGCCACATCTTGATCGGTTGCGCAGTTCCTCTGATAGCGTTTGCCCAGGATACGAAGTACGGTCCCAAGGGGCAGTTGATTCCCGCGCCCGCTTGCCTGACACTGAAGCCCGCATGGGAAGGCGAATATGCGCCGTGCACCACCGCGACGCACGAAGCCTGGTTGAAAGATATTCAGCATTGGCGTTTTGAGAGAACCATCCGGACGGGACTGTCGCTCGACGACTCGCGGTACAGCGCGGCGGCGCTCCAGTGGACGCAGAGCAGTTTCATTCAGCCGCAGATGATGGTGCATGACCGGTACTTCTACGATCCCGCGGCGCGCAAGTATACCGTCGACCGGTACCTGGACGATCTGACGCGAAGGTACGGGGGCATCGACGCGGTGCTGGTGTGGGCCACCTATCCGAATATGGGCATGGACGACCGCAACCAACTCGACATGGTGGCGAGCCTGCCGGGCGGTCTCGCGGGGGTGAGGCAGATGGTTGCCGATTTCCATCGCCGCGGCGTGCGGGTCTTGTTCCCGATGATGATGTGGGACCAGGGCACGCGCGAGCCGGAGAAAGACTGGCCGGAGGAGCTTGCTGCGCTGATGAAGGAGGTCGGCGCGGATGGGATCAACGGCGATACGCAGGACGGCGTGCCGCGCGTGTTCTCCGCGGCGGCCGAGAAGATCGGACATCCGCTGGCGTTCGAACCCGAGGGAAGTCCCTCGGATGAGGCTCTGGCCTGGAATGTTCTGACGTGGGGACAATACGGCGGGCAGTTCACTTTCGTGCCGGGCGTCGACCGCTTCCGCTGGCTGGAGACGCGGCACATGGTCAATATTTCCGACCGCTGGGCGCGCGCCAAGACGGACGATCTTCAGTACGCGTTTTTCAATGGCGAGGGGTGGGAAAGTTGGGAGAACATCTGGGGCATCTGGAACGGCATCACAGCGCGCGACGGGGAAGCGACGCGGCGCGTGGCGACCATCGAACGGGCGATTGCGCCATTCCTGATTAGCAAGCATTGGGAGCCCTTCTACCCGATGCACGCCTACGGCGTTTATGCGAGCCGGTGGCCACTCGGAAATGACACGGTCTGGACGATTGTGAATCGGAATGAGTACAACGTCGACACGCGGCAGATGTCCGTTCCCGCGGAAGACGGCGCGCGCTGCTTCGACCTCTATCACGGGGTCGAACTACGGCCCGCGGTGGAAAATGGACGGGCAATACTCTCCTTCGCGCTCGAAGCCCATGGGTATGGCGCCGTGTGGTGTACTCATGGCGAGCCCAGCCCGCGCTTGACCGGACTGATGCGAACGATGAAGTTCATGACCTCGGCGCCGCTGGCGAGTTTTCCGGCGGAGTGGAAGCCCCTTCCGCAACGGCTCGTTGACATGGACCCGGCCAATGGGCCTTCCGCCGCTCCGGAGGGCGCTCCGGAGGGCATGGTTCGAATTGCCGGCGGTGCGTACTTATTCAAGGTCCAGGGGATCGAGATCGAGGGGTCTGACGACGCCGGCGTCGACGTGCAGTATCCGTGGGAAGACATGCCGCGCCGGTTCCACGAGCACCGCCTGGACATCAAACCCTTTTTGATCGACAAGTATCCGGTAACGAACGCGCAGTTCAAGAAGTTTATCGAGGCGGCGAACTACCGGCCGCCGGATGGTTTGAACTTTCTCCGGGATTGGAAGAACGGCACGTTTCCGGCGGGGTGGGCCAATAAGCCGGTCACCTGGGTTTCGCAGGAGGACGCGCGGGCCTATGCGAGGTGGGCGGGCAAGCGGCTCCCGCATGAATGGGAGTGGCAGTTGGCCGCTCAGGGAAGTGACGGGCGTGCGTATCCATGGGGCAACGATTGGAATCCAGGAGCGGCGCCGGTCCCTTACACGGGACGGCGTTTGCGTGGACCGGACGACGTGGACGCGCACCCGCGGGGCGCGAGCCCGTTCGGGGTGATGGACATGGTCGGCAACGTGTGGCAGTGGACCGATGAGTTCGAAGACGAACACACACGCGCCGCCATTTTGAGGGGCGGCAATTACTATCAGCCGCAGGGGTCCATCTGGTATTTCCCGGAGGCCTATCGGAATGACCAGCACGGGAAGTTATTGCTCATGGCGCAGGGTTACGACCGTTCGGGAACTGTGGGGTTTCGCTGTGTCATGGATATTCAATAAGCGACGCGCAAAGAACCGCGAGCTTATTGCTGCCAGCGCCGGAGTTGCGAAGCAAGGGCACTAAAGCCAAGCACGATCAGAACGGTCGCGACTCCGCCTCCGACCACGCTCGGTACCGCGCCGAACCACGCCGCGGTCCAGCCCGATTCGACGGCTCCGAGCTGATTGGAGCAACTAATGAAGATCGCGTTCACGGCGAAGACGCGGCCCCGGAGATAGTCGGGCGTCTCGACCTGCACCAGGGAGCTGCGGAACACAACGCTGATGTTGTCGAAAGCGCCGGTCAGGACCAGCATGGCGATCGAGAGCGGAAGCGACCGTGAAATACCGAAGACGATGGTAGCGATCCCGAATCCGGCGACAGCCCAGAGAAGCGCGCGGCCGGCGTTGCGAATTTTGGGCAGGTGGGTCTGGGTTAGAGCCATCGCGACCGCGCCGACGGACGGGGCGGCACGCAGCCAGCCGAGTCCGTGCGCGCCGACGTGCAGAATGTCCACCGCATAGATGGGTAGCAGGGCGGTAGCGCCGCCGAAGAGGACGGCGAAGAGATCCAGCGATAGGGCGGCGAGCACCAGCTTGTTATCGCGGACGAAGCGGACTCCCTCGAGGAGCGAGCGTTCTTCCTGTTGGGGCGAAACGGCAATGCCGCCTTCGCGCGGCCGAATCGAGTAGAAACAGACCAGGCTCAACACGGTGCACACCAGCTGCGAGATGTAGACACTGCGCGTTCCCGAGAACGCGATGAGGGCGCCGGCCAGCGCGGGACCGGTGACGGTGGCGATCTCCTGCGCGGTGCTGTTCCAGGTGATCGCGGTGCGCAGTTGGTCGAGCTCGACAACGTGGGGCAGGATCGCCTGGCGCGACGGACTCTGCAACGCGCGCGCGCAGGCGTTCAGGAAAAGACAGAAGTAGATCAGACCAACGGAAGCGCCGGCAAAGACGAGGATCGCGGAAGAGACGACCAGCGGAATCTGCATCCCCGCAAGAATCTTGCGCCGGTCGTATCGATCGGCGATGTGCCCCGCGACCAACGCCAGAAAGACGAACGGCGCCACTTGGACGAAGCCCACGTTGCCCAGCACGAATGCGGAGTGGGTTTTCTGGTAAAGGTCCCAACTGGCGGCGACCCAGATCATCTGGAGGCCGAAGCTGGAGAGGAAGGTGCCGGTCAGGAGGAAGCGGAGATCGCGGGAACGGAGGGGCGCGTAGGGGTCCAACCGTTAGGGTAGATCACGCGCCGGTCTGGAGCGGCCGAAAGGATTTACGCCAGCCAGCGCGCCAGCCCGAGAGCCTCGTACCGGAGAGCAGCGCTACGCCTATCGCGGAGCGTTTGCCGCATACCGCTCAACGAGGAAATTAGAGGCGTCGACGCAAATTGGGACCGAACCGGCGCCACGTGCAAGTTCCTCGGCCAGTTTCCGGTCCGTAATGTTATCGTGAACCACCACCGCCCAGCAGGACTGAAGGTGTTGGAATCGCGTGATCGAAACTCGAAACCAACGCTGCTCACCGGCACTGTGGCAGGGGTATTCCGCCGCAAAACTGGTCCAGCGAAGGTCGAGCACATCGCGGATTGCCTGCGCGATCTCTGCCGCGGTTTCATCGCCAGCCGCTGCCTTGTCGCACACGGCCAGGTAATCGACACCGTTCCAGTCCTGATCGGCCATTCCATTGGCCGCAGCAGAATCGGTCCACGCCCGGTTTACACAGTCGATCTTGCCGGATTCGCTGATGATGGCAATCTGCGTCGAGATCGAATCAAGAATCGATTGCGGGAAGCGGTTCGCGTCCCGAAGTTGCGCCACGGTATCGGCGGTCTCTATGACATAACGAATGGAGCGATCCAGAAGTCTCCACGTAAGATCATCCTTCGGAAGAAACTCGACCGCCCCCGCTTTCTGTGAGGCCAGCTCGGCGGTTTCGTCGTCCTGTCCCGTCAGCACAATTACGGGGACACCAATGCCCCGTTGCGACGCAAGTTGAATAAACTCGACCGCAGTGGTTCCGGTCAGATAAAAGTCCACCAGGCACACATCGTAGGCTTTCCGGTGCATCAGATCGAGCGCGTGGTTCGCGCTCGGCGCCCAATCGACGTCGTAGCGTCTATGGTGAACGCCGGCAAGCAAATCGCGGATCACGGTGTAATCGTCCCGATCGTCATCGATAATGAGGAGCTTGATGATTTTGCGCATGGTCAAGTCAGTTCGAATCCGAACACGAAATCTTTATCCATAAATCCGGAGAGCTCGAGCTCCTCCGGACTGAGCGGCCGGGCGGCCAGATAGCCCTGAATCGCGTCGCACTTCAATTCCCGAAGCGCGTGCAGTTGTTCTCTGGTTTCGACGCCCTCCGCCGTAACGGTCAGGCCCAGCGCGTGCCCCAGCGCGATAACGGAGTGGGTAATCGGGGGCCGCACGCCGGGCGTGATCGAGGAGATAAAAGCACGATCGATCTTGAGGGCAGTGACCGGCAGACCCTTCAGGCAGCTCAGCGAAGAATACCCGGTGCCGAAGTCGTCGATAGCAACCGAGACGCCAAGACGCCGCAGCTGCGCTATTTTTCCGGAACAATCGGCGAAGTCGGTCATCACGGCCGATTCCGTGATCTCCAATTCGAGCTGCGACGGATCGAGTCGGGCGTCTTTCAGCACGGCTGCCACCGATTCCACAAAGTCCGGTTGCATCACCTGTACCGTCGAGACATTTACGGCAATCTTTAAACGCGAAGACGTTGAGCAACTCCACAACGCGGCCTGACGCGCAGCCTGTTCGAGTACCCATGTACCGATCGGCAGGATGATTCCGGTTTGCTCCGCCAGAGGGATGAAATCCACCGGGGACACGCTGCCCAGCGTCGGATTCGTCCATCGCAGCAGAGCCTCGACGCCGATCATCGCTCCCGCTTCGAGATCGAACTGGGGTTGGTAGACGAGCGAGAGCTCGTTCTTTTCCAGAGCCCGGGTTAACTGCCCGTGAATCAACAGGCGCCTGGCTGCCACTTTTCCGAACTCGGCGTCAAAAAAACGATGTTGCGCCTTCCCGGCCGCTTTGGCCCGGCTCAAGGCCATATGGGCGTTGGTAAGCAGTTCATCGGCGCGGGTCCCGTCAGCGGGGTATATCGCGATTCCGACGCTGGTCGAAATCAGAGGCTCTTCCGGGAGGTCCAAGCTGTCAATGTTCTTCAGGCTCTTCAAAACCTCGACCACTGCGCGTTGGATGTCTTCGGCACAGCATGCATCGGGTAAGACGGCGACGAATTCGTCGCCTCCCATCCTGGCCAGCATCGCCGACTCCGGCAGTACGGCGCGGATGCGTTGCGCCGCGCGCTTGAGAATCTTGTCACCAAACGCAAAACCCGCCATATCATTGCAAAGTTTGAAATTATCGAGGTTGAAATAGAGAACCCCTCCGGTGTGCCCGTTTTCCGCGCTCGCAAGCGTTGCGGTGAGAAACTCGATTAGCAGTTTGCTATTGGGTAGTTCCGTCTTCGCGTCAAAGTTAGCTTGCCGCCTCAGTTCGGCGTCGAACTGCTCATGTTGGAGGATTTGTTCGACAACGGCCGCCGTTTCTTCGATCACGAACTCTTCAAAAGGGCGAGGAGCCGCGCATGTGCGGCGGTACGCGAGCAGTACATCGGTTCGGCCGCGCGGACAGGGTTGCGTTACTGAGAGCTTGTAGGGGTAGCGGTCCAAAAAACGCGCGTCTCCCGCGCCGCCGGCGTCGGTCAGACGAATGCGTCCGCTTCCTGAAATCCCTTGAATGCGCGAGCAGCGGGGAGGCATGCCGGCAAGCGGCATCGCAACTCCCAGTTCTTTGTCCAGTTCGTTCCCGGCTTCCGACGTGACGGTGATCTGAGATCCGTCCGGCCCGGGGGCGGAGATAACGAATCGGGTATCCGGCACCTGAGCTTCAGCGACGCTACAGAGACTCCTTAATATTTCGCGCAAGGGACAACGGGCGGCGAGCATCTCCAAAATCCGGCGGCGCTCTCTTTCGAAGGTTTCCCGTCGGGCCTGTTCGGTAACGTCGCGGGCAACCACGAAGTAGCCGAGCGCTTTGACCGCGTCGATGGGCGACCACCGGACTTGAACGATGCAGGCTCTTGCGGAATCCCGGAATGGGACTTCGGCTTCCCCCCTCGTATTGCTCCCCAGCATTTTAAGACGGATCCGGTCGCGGAAAGCGGGAGCGACCAAGTCAAGAATGGACGTGCCCACCAGCGCCGAGCGAGCGACTCCGGTCAGTGTCTCCGCGGCCCGGTTGGCGGTCTGGATCTCACCTTGGTTCGACAGGGTAAGAATGATGTCGGCCGCGTTCTCAAAGATAAAGAACGGATAATTGCCGATCGCCGGCTCGGGTTGGGTCGCAGCCAACACGCGGAGAGCTTCGGGGACGCCGGCGGGAGCGGCCGCGTCCCTGGTGAACGCCGAGTACCTGGCTTCCCCATATGCACCGGCTCGAGCAGCGCGCGCCAGATTCATGCCGCCTCTCCAGGGCTAAAGAAGCCCCGCGGACTCAAATTCCCAGCCCAGAAACTTCCGATCGTCTCCGATTCGTTCTCTTTCCAGACTTGCGCGAATATCCGGCGCATGGATGAGGCGCACCGTTGCGGCAGGCCGAGCATCGATAGTTCACCGGGAAATGTGGTATTAAAAAACACTGTTCAAGGAATACATCGGGGATTTCGCTGCCAGACTTTATGCAGAGAGTCAAAATCTCTCGATTCACGCTTAATTGAAGACCCTGTCCACACTTGATCTTCACGATGCCTCTCGGTTTACCATCCCGGCGCGATCAGTTCTTCGGATCGCCACGGTATGGGCGCCGCGTCGCTGGATCCCAAGTCCAGACTTTGAAGGGGTCGATGCGGTCAATGTCATTCGGATGGTCCTTGTCCTCAGCGAAGGAACCTTCCGCGAAAATGTCGCGGACACCAGCGTTTTTGGCTCCGGTTCCTTAGCGCTTTGGGTCGAAAAGCTGGCGGTCGCGGGAACTTGCCCCGGTTCCTCGCTCGATTTCGCAAGTCTCGCAATATTCTGAAAGCCGGACCTGTGCGCAGTAGGCTACCCTCGGACGATACGGTTAGCGGTTTGTTTGCCTTATGTTCAGAGTTCCTATGAAAACGATGATTATGGTTGCGTGCTTGTTAGTAACCACGACTTTGGCCGCCCAGATAGCTCCATACGTCACGAAGTTCATGCAGGCAATGGACACCGGTATGAAAGTGATGGATCGTGATATGGCGGCGGCGCCCATGACCGGGGATGTCGATCGCGATTTCGCGGCGATGATGATACCGCATCACCAAGGCGCAATCGACATGGCCAAGGCTGAGTTGACCTACGGCAAGGACCCCGTTATGCGGCGGCTGGCTCAGGAGATACTCGTCGATCAAGAATCGGAGATAAACGCGATGCTGCTCTGGTTGACTAAGAACGGCCGCCGCAATCCGATCGAGGCGCAGTGACTTCAAGAAGATTGAAAGGCAAGCCGGGTGAACGCTATCAGTCCCAGGGTTGTTCCGACTCCCGGTGACAACACCAGTTTAGGTATGTCACCGGAACAGGTCAGCCAATTCGTTGAGAAT
>NZ_CAJCHS010000445.1 GCF_903970205.1 Nevskia soli
CCGTAAGCCTGGTGGTAGTAAAGCATGTAGTGCCAGCCGAGCAGCATCTGACGGCGCGATCCGCCGTGGAAGAAGATCACGGCCGGGTGCTGCGACTTACCGTCGTGCGGAAGGAACAACTGTCCATGAATCTGCATGCCATCCGCGGCGTTGATCAACACCGGTTCGGGTTCGACCATCGATGCCAGCGGGAAGTCGCCAGGCAGCCAGTCCGGACGAAGATCGCGGACGCCGCTCGCCGTGATGAGGGAAGCATGTGCGGGATGCTTTGCATCCGAGCGGAAAATGGCGACATCGCCGCCCGCCGGTAAAGCTGCGCTCCATTCGATATCGGCGCCGTTCGTAAGTCGTCGCGGCGCGCCGCCGTCGAGCATCACGCGCCAGACGTGGCGGCGATCGATATCGTCCTGATTGGAAGCGTACACAATCGATTTGCGATCGGGCGAAAGTGCGGCCGATTCCACCTCGAAAACTCCCGGAGTCAACTCATGCGCCGCGCCGCCCGCGAGCGCGATCCAGTAAAGATGTTGATATCCCGTGCGCTCCCACGGGAACACGATGCGATCGCCGTCGGCCCACAGCAGTTGATGAGGCGCATCCAGAGCGTGAAACTCGCTCCCTTGCTGGGGATCGGCATGCCAGATCTCGCGGCCCTGGCACGTGTCGGCATCGGCAACCCGAATCGACCATGGCGTTTCGGCCGCGCGCTCGGGACCGAACGCGGTTGCTGTCTGCGACGTCGCGATGCGGATGAATGCGACCCGATGCGAATCCGCAGACCAGACCGGTTCCGCGTCGCTGTCGACGCTCGGGTCGAGATAACGCAATTGAGATTCGCCGACTGCGTACACGGCGATAAATGAGTGCTGCGCGCGACGGCTGGCGAACGCCAGATACTTCCCATCAGGCGACCATTCGAGGCTCTCCGCATTGCCGCGCGCGTGAATCAGCTGCTCGGCCTTGCCGCTGCCGTCGGCAGGAGCGCTCCAGACTTGATCCGCGTTAACGAACGCGACCGTCTTTCCGTCGGGCGAAAGCGCGGGACTATGACCTTTGCCGATTTTCTTAACCTCGCCGCCGCTGAACGGGACGGTGTTCACTTCCTGTTCGGTGCCGCCGACGTAATGCGCAGGGTTGGGGATCTCGCCCTTTGTGTTCGGGTCTTCGCCGCGTGTGAACGCGACTTCGGACCCGTCCACGCTGATGGTGACTTCGCCGAGTTCAATTCCGTGATCGTGAAAGGTGGCGACCTGGCGCGCGGCATAATTCGGGGCTTCCGCAACCCACAGATTCCGGAATCCGGGCGGATCTTCCACCCACGCGATCTTGCCGTGCCCATTGGTGGTCAACGATGACGGGAACGGGGAACTCAGAACTTGGTCGATGGTGAACGAGGGCGCCGCCGCACGGGCGCAGGCCGCCGCGCAGAGCACTGCTGCAAAAACGCGCATGGAAAATTGTACGCCGGAAAGGCGCGGCTTACATCTTGTAGCGGCCGAGGTCTTCGTCGTTCAGACCTTCGAGCCAGCGCTTCAACTCTTCGTTGTTGACCTTGTCGGAGACTGTCGCGGCAACTTTGGAAGACTTCAGCACTTCATCGTCGACGAAGATCGGGCAATCGAGGCGCAACGCCAGCGCGAGCGCATCGCTGGGCCGTGAATCGACCGAAATCATTTCGCCGTCGCGGTCCAACCAGATCAACGCGTAGAACGTGTCTTCTTTCAAATCGCTCACCACGACTTTGCGCACGCCGGTCGATAGCCCGAGCAGCAGGCTCTTGATCAGGTCATGCGTCATGGGACGCGGCGTGGAGACCTTTTCGATCTCGAGCGCGATCGCGTTGGCTTCGTAAATCCCGACCCAGATGGGAAGAACGGTGTTACCCGACACGTCCTTCAAAATCACAATGGGCATGTTGGTGACCGGATCCATCATCAGCCCGCGGATTTTCATTTCAACTTCCATCTAGCCCTCCCCCCGACGCTCCAGTTTCATTACAGCACGCGCCGCTTTGCAAGACACGCTACGTGGGACAGGCTTCACCCACCAGCGAGTTCGGTCCGGCACGCGTGACGCGCACAGGAAGATAAGTTCCGACCAGATCGTCCGCGCTTGGCGACGTGAAATTCAGCGTGCGATTCTGCGACGTGCGGCCGATCCATTGATCGAGCGCTTTATTCCGGCCCTCCACGTTGACTTCTTCTACGGCGCCGATCAGCAGCGAGTTCCGCCGGATTTGAATCGCGCGCTGCCGCTCTTGCAGCACGTTGAAGCGCCGCGTTTTCTCTTCTTCGGAAATCGCATCGGGCATCGAAATCGCGGGTGTGTTCGGACGCGGCGAGTACTTGAAGCAGAAGAGCGAATCGTACTGCACTTCGTCGAGCAGATCGAGTGTGTCCTGAAACTCGTGCTCCGTCTCACCGGGGAACCCGATGATGATGTCGGTCGTGATCGCGATGGGGCGGCGGGCGTTCTTCATCCACTCAATGCGGCGCATGTATTCGTCGCGCGTGTACTGGCGCTGCATG
>NZ_CAJCHS010000446.1 GCF_903970205.1 Nevskia soli
GGTAACATCAATATCGACGAGCAAAACCCGAGTCAGGTGATTGAGCATTTCGACGGGACGGAGTGGAGTGTTTCGCCCGGACCGATATTTCAACCTACCGATCAAACGGCGTTGTACGGAATAAGTGCTACTGCAGCCACTGACATCTGGGCCGCGGGAAATATCCTCACTCTGATCAATGGCGAGCAAGCCCTCTTTCCGCTGTTTGAGCACTTCGATGGGACTTCCTGGACGGCTATAACCGACGAATCGACGTCGGACGGCGTCATCTTCGGCATCTCCGCTCCGGCCGCTGACGACGTGTGGGCTGTGGGAAGCATAGCCGTCGGCGCAACGCTCATTGAACACTTCAACGGCGCCAAGTGGAGCGCGGTTCCCAGTCCCAACCCAGGCAATGGAGAGACCGTGCTCGAAGGAGTCACCGCGCTCACGCGAGATGACGTGTGGGCGGTCGGCTGGTTTGTAGAAGCGGCAAATCAGGACAGGCCCGCGAAGACGCTAATCGAGCACTGGGACGGCACGAGCTGGACGGTCGTGCCCAGTCCGAACGTGGGCGGCCCCAACACGCAATCTTTCAGCAACGAGCTGCGCGGCATCACCGCAGTCTCCGCCAACAACGTCTGGGCGTTCGGCTTAACCGACGCCCTTGGACCCGAGAGGATCACGAATCTTGCACTGCACTGGGATGGCACGGACTGGAAGATCGTGCCGACTCCGAATCCCAACCCGAGGGACGTGAGCCTTATCGACGATGTGCTGGAAGGGGGCATCGTGATACCGGACGGCAACATCTGGCTGGCGGGCGTTGCGGACGGCTTCGGCACCATGGTGCTCAAGGCTTCCGTTCCTCAGTAGCCGGTCCGGCAAGCAACAGATAGATGTCCATCACGTTGGTACGCGTAGGGCCGGTAATCAACAGATCGCCGATCGCTTCGAACAGCGGGTAGGCGTCATTGTTATCCAGATTCCGGGTGGCTTCGTAGCCGGCATTCGCCGCTCGAACGGTTGTGGACCCATCGGCGTAGGCCCCGGCCGCGTCGGTAGGGCCGTCCGTTCCGTCGGTTCCGAAGCTTGCTACAAGAACATTGTCCAGATCCGCGATTTCGAGCGCGGCGGCGAGTGCGAATTCCTGGTTCCGTCCGCCTTTTCCAGCGCCGCGGATGGTCACCGTCGTTTCACCCCCCGAAAGGATGCAGGCGGGGCGCACAGCCGGGTTCCCGCTGACGCAGACTTCACGCAGAATGGCGGCGTGCATGCTTGCGACTTCGCGGGTTTCGCCGCTGATCGTCGTGGCGAGCAGCAACGTATGGAAGCCGAGATTGCGAGCCTTATGCGCCGCTGCTTGAAGCGCCGCCCGGTTGTTACTGACGACCAGGTTGCAGACCTTGTTGAGAACCGGGTCGCCTGGTTTTGGCGTTTCCGAGCCTTCCGGGATCGGGTCGGGAATGTTGTAACGCCGCAGAATCGCGTGCGCATCGGCCAGGGTCGAGGGATCGGGCGCCGTAGGTCCTGACCCGATGGTGCCGACATCATCGCCGATCACATCCGAAAGGATCAGGCACAGGACTTCGGCCGGCGCGGCGAGTTGCGCCAGACGTCCGCCCTTGATCGCGGAAAGGTGTTTCCGCACGGCGTTCATCTCATGGATGTTGGCGCCGGAATCCAGCAGACGGCGCGTCGTCTCCTGCTTTACGGCGAGAGAAACGCCCGCGGCCGGCAGCGGCATCAGGGCGGAACCGCCTCCGCTCAGCAGGACCACCACGAGGTCGCCTTCCCCCGCCGACCGCGCCAGGTTTGCGATCTGTTGCGCGCCGAAAACGCCGGCCTCATCCGGAACCGGATGGCCGCACTCGTGGCAATGAATGCGCCGCAGTTCGGCGCCGTGTCCATACTTCGTGTTGACCCAGCCGGCTACGATGCGGTCGCCCAGCGCCGCCTCGGCAGCTTCAGCCATGCGTGCGGAAGCTTTGCCGGCTCCGACCACGAAGATTCGCTGGGCCTGAATCGCGGTGAGGCTACGGAAGACACTGCGGTACGGGTCGACGGCGGCGAGGGCGGCTTCGATAATCTTTCGGGCCGCGGTGCGGTTGTCCATCAATGTCGGCTTATCAATGAAATATGGGGAGAGAGAGCACGGCTTCCAGGTTCTCCACGGGACTATCGGAGCAGACTTCGACGCGGAAATCGGCGAGCGCGTAGTATTCGCGGCGCTCCTGGTAAAGGGTGCGCAGCTTCTCGGGATCGCGCGCCAGCGGCCGATCGGAGTTGCCGCGAACACGCTGTTCGATCACGTCGAGTTTGCAGTCGAGCCACACGCTGACACCGTTATTCTCGATCAGCGCGTAGTTCTCGGAACGGGCGAAGGTGCCGCCTCCCAGGGCGACGACCGTCGGACGGCCGCACTCAATCGCGCGCACCCGTTTGCGCATCAACTCATGTTCTACCCGGCGGAACTCGTCCTCACCGCGCTCGTCGAAGATCTCGGAGATCTTCCGGTTTTCATGTTTCTCGATTTCCGCGTCGAGATCCGAAAAGGTCCAGCCGATGTGGTCCGCCAGCATGCGGCCGAGCGTCGTTTTGCCGCTGGCCATGAAGCCGACGATATAAACGCCAGGCGTACGCTTGAGTTTCAGGATCATCTTAGTTGCCTGTCACGCGGTTTGTCAGGCGTCCTCCGGAATGCTGCAAGCGCAGCAGATGATGCTCCACCGCACGCGGCGCGAGCCGATGCATCGCGACCAGAAGCCAGCCCCATCGCGGACTCATCACAACGCGGCTGCCATGTTCAATCCCGCGCACGATATCGCGGGCGCAAGCTGAAGGTGAGATGGCGAAACGCTTGTCCCCGACCACGCGTTCCGGCGGCGCGATGCCGGCCGAGTGGGCCTGGAAATCGGTCAGCACATAACCGGGAGCCACCAACATGGGGTGCACTCCGGTCCCGGCGAGTTCCATCCGCAATCCGGCCGTAAGCATCGCCAGCGCGGATTTCGACGCCGAATAAAGCGGAATCCACGGCAGCGCGACACTACCGGCGATGGATCCGATGTTGACGATGGTCCCGCTGCGCTGCGCGCGCATATGGGGCAGCGCCGCACGGATGAGGGCGAGAGGCGCGAAGAAGTTTACATCGAACATGCGGCGTGTTTCCGGCTCGGGCGATGCGGCCACCGGCCAGTAAATTCCCCAGCCGGCGTTGTTAATCAGGATATCGATGCGCCCGAAGAACTCCACGGTTCGGCGGACCAGCATTTCGGCGCATCCGGGCGTGGTGAGATCTGCGGCGATGCTTAAGTCACCGGGATTTGAGACCGCGGCCAGCTTAGATTGCGATCTTCCGGTGAGCGCCAGCTTCGCGCCGCGTTCCCGCAAGACGCCGGCGCATGCGGCTCCGATGCCGTCCGACGCCCCGGTCAGTAAGACAACGCTACCGGCGATCTTCATGTCACCGGCACGTTTCGTTTATGGCGCATTTCGAGAGCAAGCTACTACAAATATATGCTGAGACGCTTGGGATTCGCTTTGGATTCGAGTTTGGCTAAGCCGAGCGCGGCAGGACGGGTGGGCATAGCTTCGCGTGCCTTGCTGCATAAAATTCATCGTTCACAATACCTGAAAGAGGAGGGACAATTAGGCGCAGCGGCGCATGGGTATTTCGGAATACGCGGATGCCTGTGGCTACTATTTTCAAAAATCTTGAACTTGGGCACGAGCGTGAATTCGCAGCCCGGAGCCTCGATGCGCATCCTGTTTGGCCAAGGCGTACCGGGAGGCCTTACTGCCTCCCTACGAAGCCACGATGTGACCGAGGCGCGGAAGCTCAACTGGGAGAAGGTTGCGAACGGAGCGCTGCTTAGGCTGGCAGAAGACACCGGCTATATCCGGCAGTTTTGCCGAGGTGGACATTCCCTTGAGGCAGACGAGATTCAAGGAAAGTCGCGCCGAGGTATCCATCCATCGCCGAACTTCCAGGCAATTACTCGCAGGTCATCGGGCACTCACCC
>NZ_CAJCHS010000447.1 GCF_903970205.1 Nevskia soli
CAGCCCGCCGGTAGCCCGCGACTCCCGTTACTGAATCGCCATCGTGACGGTGTTTGAAGCCGCGCCGTTGATGGAGATGACTACCGATACCGCTGAACCGGTAGGCGCCCCAGCCGGTATTTGAGCATTTACCTGGTAGAGGCCTACATATCCGGGGGCAAGTCCGGCGAACTGCACGTTGGCCAGGTCGCCGCCGATACTCACGGAGACGGGCTTGGTTGTGCTGGCGAGCGGACCGGACGGGGCGGGCGCGCCGGTTGCCGGCTGATTCGAGACCGGACCCAGACCCGTGCAGTAGATGATCACGTAGTCGCCGGGCTTTGCCGGAGCCGAAGAGTTCGCAAGTGTGTAATTAAGGTTGAATATCTCTCCCTGGCCTGTCCCGGAAGAGTCAGCCGTGAAAATGCCGGGTGCGTAAGTGGCTAGAGCGACACTCTGGCTTGAGCCGTTTTCGCCTATCAAAGAGGTAGTCACCGTCGAGTTTGATTGACCGCCCAATTCCCACGGAACCTGAAAGTTTGCCTGGCTGGGAGCAACGAATAACATGGGCGCCGCGGTGCCGCCGAAAGAAAGCGATAGCCCTGAGAGATCCGTTGAGAGCGGGACGCTGGTGGCCCCATAGGGAAACCCTAACTGTAGGCTTCCGAACGCCGAAGCGATACTGCCCGGAGCAACCGGAGCCTTATAACTGGCTGCGTTCACGATGCCGCCCGCCGCGATCGAAGAAGTCGCGGTACCCTGTTCCTGCAACTCCAGGTTATAGGCAATCTCCACAGGGGTCGCTTTCGGGGGGACGCCATAGGCGGACATCCAGGCGGTGTTGGTGTTGGCATCATAGGCCGCGCCGGTCAACCAAACCCCGGTGCCGCTTGGGTAGCCGTTATTTGCGTAGGTAGTCCACGATGTAGCTTCGTTGAATGGCAGAGCTGTGTTGTATACGGCGAAGGGAGGGATGGACGGCAAGGATGCCGCCTGGAAATCATGCGTAGGTACAAACCAGACGTACCCGTCCTTGTCGAGCCATCCGAACTGATAGCCCGCGGCTTTCGGGTTGATGGTTTCCAGATCGAAGTAGGTCCAGGCGGACGGATCGTTAATCGCCAAGCTAGTGTTGTACTCTACTGCAACTGAGTTGCTGACCTGTAAGTTCCTATCCCCCCAGGGCACGAGAATCAGGTTTTTGCCTCCATTAGCAACGACTCCGCCGGTGTAGCCCCGGAACCGGGACGATATGCCTCCGGCGAATAATGCTGAGTTCATGCTCGAAAGCGTCGACAAGTCAAAGGTCTGATAGGCGCTGCCCGAAGTCATTGAGCCGGTCGTGTTATAGACAACCAGCTTGCTTGCGGGAGTAATGGTTGAAGCGCTTGCTTCGCTGCCGTTAAAAAATGGGATCAAGTAGAGATTGGGATAGATGTAAGCCGCGCTCTGCATTCCACCCAGGTCGGGATCGGCAGCGCCCGCGCCCTGCAAAACGGGAATAGTGGACATATCGAAGCTTTCCCATGAGGCCGCGTCATCGAACGCCCCCAGAGCGCTGTTATAACGAACCAGGATGGTATTGGCATTGAAGGTAACATCGTTCCCGGTCGGGCAGTAATAGGCGGCGCCATTCGCCCAGACGCCGCCAAACCCGCCAACCGCCGGAATCGAAGGCACCGTGGCCAAGTCTATGTACTTGTAGGTTTGCCCGTTGACATTTTGCGGATCGGAGGCCAGATTGGCGAGGTTGACCTGCACGGTGATGCTGCCCTGTTGTGCCCTGGTCGCTCCGCCAGAGACATTGTTACGAGGTCCAGGCGGAAGATACGCGTAGGTGGGGTTCGTGTTAGCAATCGACGTAGCGGGACCGGACCCATCCGTGAATCCACCGCCGAAGTTCCACGCATACTTGGCCACCACCGACGTCAGATCGATCTCGTCCCAGTTTGCAGCGTTGGTGAAGCCGCCGGGAACCGGCTTATAGACCAATAATTCGCCCGAGTTGGCCAGAGGAGTCGAGGTGATGCTTCCATACGGGTAGAACAAAACCTGATTGTGACCCTGGTCATAGTCGGCCATCTGATAGCTGAACGCATTCGGGTTGAGAGTGTTGGTATTTTCGTAGGTCAACCCGTTAGTTGCTATCGTCGGGACCGCGCTTTGACCGAACAAGGCGCCCGCGAAGATAAAAGCAGTGAGTGTCTTCATGATTCTCCTTACTTGAGTTTTCCGTGCCGCGTCGGAACGATGCCTAGATAAACAGTGCCCAGATAAACAATGTTTAGGTAATCTGCGGTTGGCAGCGCTTGCGGGGGTGGCAACTCGAACAATTTGTTGCCTGGCACTTAGTCGATTCCGCGTGCATTTGCCCAACACGCGGAGGCCATTAGTTAGTAACCCACGCCAACTCCCAAAGTCGCGGTGTGAATGACCGAATAGGTTACATGGTAAGAATATTGAACTGTTTCTCGCACCAACCGCCGCCGACATGTTGTCCAAACCTTGAATATCCACAACTTCCGTATCTGCGCCCCGCTTTATCCATCTCGTAGTATTGCCACGCGCCCATCAAAGTCCAACGGCCCCGGCAGCTTGAGAAGCGCAGGATTTTTCAAAATTCTCGCTGAATAAGCCAGACCCTATCCCCGCAAGCGCTTCATGAGCGCACCCCTGGGAAGTATTACTGGTTGCGACGCAGCCTTGCGGAAGAGTTTGCAAACGTGTTGCCAGTCCCACTCAATGTGCGGAGTCACTGCCGCCGTGGGGTCAGCTAGGATACGGGGTTAAGGCAGCGGAGCGCGCAAGCCAGCGGGCAACGTGCGTTGACGAACCTTCCCGATGGCACAATCTGCGACGTCGAATTCAACACGTGCGCGCTAGTACATTAGTCAGGACACTACTCCCGGCATGTAGTCTTGCATCAAGAAAGAAGCCCGTAAGGAGTATCGAAGAGCAATTAACATTAAAGCCGAAACCGGCTCTTTGGCACCGCTTGCCACCACCGGATTGCCGAACCTGACTTTAGTGTTCGACCCGCTCGTCCATTTCAATCTTGCCGTCGCGAACGTGGATGATGCGGTGCGCGTGGCGCGCGATATCTGCCTCATGTGTCACCAGAATGATGGTGTTCCCCTGGCGGTAGAGGCGCTCGAACAGGGCCATAATCTCGTTGCCGGTCGCCGTATCGAGGTTACCCGTTGGCTCGTCAGCCAGCAGGATCGACGGATCGTTCACCAGCGCACGGGCAATGGCAACACGCTGGCGTTGACCGCCCGACAGCTCGTTGGGCTTGTGATTCATGCGCTTCTCGAGATCCACCTGCTGAAGGGCCCGCTTGGCGCGCGCGATGCGCTCCGCGGCGGGCGTGCCGCTATAAATGAGCGGAAGCTCGACATTGTGCAGCGAGGTGGCCCGCGGCAGCAGGTTGAAGGTTTGAAACACGAACCCGATTTCCTTATTACGGATCCGGGCCAGCTCGTCATCCGTCATCTCGCTGACCAGCCGTCCGTTAATGTAATACTCGCCCCGGGTGGGCGTGTCGAGGCAGCCGATCAGGTTCATTAGCGTCGACTTGCCTGATCCCGACGGACCCATGATCGCGACATACTCGCCGCGGTGGATCTCGATATCGACGCCCGAAACCGCATTGATGATCTGATCGCCCATTTCATAGGTCTTCCAGAGATCGTAGGTGCGGATAACGATGTTCTGCTGCTTGAGCTGCGCGCCGCGTTCTTCCGCCAGTTCGAGTGCTTGTGCCATGTGATTCGATTTCCCTAGGTTGCCGGTTTTGGCGCCAACGGCTTGTTATCTACTTTGACGCTCGCGTTGTTCCGAATGGTGCGAATCACCTGGAAGGTTCCCGTGATAATTTCATCGCCCTCGGCGACGCCGCTCAGAACTTGCATATCGGTTGCGCCGGTGATCCCGGTTTCGACCTTATGGAAAACCGCTTTGCCCTTGCTGATGACGAAGACGCCGGTCACGTCTTCTTTCATGATTTTCTGTTGCGCGGGCGTGAGCTTCGGCGCTGGGGCTCCGGGTTTCGTCTCCTGCAGATCGCCCTTGGTTCGCGTGGTGAGCGCCTGGATGGGGATGGTCAACACGTTCTTCGCAGTTGCGGTGGTGATGCGCGCGGTGCAGGAAAGACCGGGCCGGATCGTGTCCGGTGGATTGTCGATCGCGATCACGACCTTGAAGTCTTTCGCTTCATTACTCGATGTGGTGCTCTGCGAAGCCGCTACCCCTGTCGAACGAACCAGCGCGGTGTTGCCGATTTCGGTAACGTGACCGTGGAACGTCTGGTTCGGGATCGCGTCGATATCCACTTCAGCGAGTTGCCCCAGCTTGACGTTCACGATATCGGTTTCATCCACCCGGATCTCGGCGGTAATCACGCTCATATCGGCAATCGTCATGATGGTGCTCGCCGTCGAACTCTGCAGGCCGGGAACCACCGTTTCTCCGGTCTTCATGGGCAGGTTGGTGACGACGCCGTCGAGCGGCGAATACGAGTTGTACTTCTTGAGAACGTCCGAGTAGCGGGCGAGCTGCGCCCGCTGCTGAGCGATGCGCCGCTGCGTGGAAAGGTTAGTCGCCTCCGCTTGCGCGATTTGCGAGCGCGCCTGCGCGAGCTTGGCTTGCGATTCATTGAGCGTCGCGACGTCCGAATCGTAGGTCGCCTTCTTCGATTCGAGATCCTGTTTTGCGATCAGCTTCTGCTTGAAAAGCTCGTTATACCGGTCGTAATCCTGTTTGGCGTGTTCGACGTCGGATTTGGCGCGGTCCACGCCGGCCTGCATGGTGACCAGGTTGTCCTGCGCGGACTTGTAGGCGGCAACGTTGGCGGCGGCGTCGGATTCGGCGGAGTTCAGCGCCGCTTTCTGCGCTTCCACGTCATCGGCGGGCTGCGTATTTTCGACGCTGGCCAGCAATTGTCCTTTGCGAACGCGGTCGCCTTCCTTGACTTCGATGCGGGTTAGCTCGCCCATGGCGTTGGCGCCGATATCGATGTAATTCTTCGGTTTGATTTCGCCGGAAGCCGTGACGATGCTGGTCAGATCCTGCCGGGTCACCTTGGCGGTTTGCACGGTAACAACGCCGCGATGGCTGAGTCTGACGCTGGCGAAGACGCCGCCCACCAGCAGGCAAAACGCCACAACGCCAATGATCACTTTCCATTTCGTCTTCAACGCGCAGACACTCCTCTAGTGTTCAAACGAACACCTCC
>NZ_CAJCHS010000448.1 GCF_903970205.1 Nevskia soli
AACCGCCAGCAATTCGAGCCGCTGAATGTCTCTAGTCCAACCGTCCTCTCCGGCACGGCAACCGCATTTGTAGAGTTTGGGTACGGCGAGAACGGCGCCCCGGTACGTATGAACTGCACGACGCGGAACGAAGCTTGTGCGACGGCCAGTCCGGCGGGGACAGCCATCAACCTGGATGCTCCGTTCTACTTCGAAAAGACGGAAGCTTCCAGGTTGAAACCAATTGCCTGTACTCAATCCTGCAGTGTCGTGATCCCGGTACTTCCGCAGCACGTCGTGTATGTCCGCTGGGTATTTCTGAACTCGGCGGGCGCAGTGCTTGGCCGCAGCGCGACTTATCCCGTCGCGATGAATTAGTGATCAAGCAGAGCGAAATCGGTTCGAGACGGTACATTCTGTTCCAGAATTCGGAGGATTCGCGCGAACCCGTCCGTCCACGATGGGAATAAGTCGACATATTGAACCTCGCTTTCGATTCGCGCTGGAATCCGGCAATCATCCAGCCTTACGGGGATTAAGAAGACCTTCTCAAGCGGCATACGACGCGCGCAATCCAGTGCGTAACGGAGTTCCGCCTGGAAGCCGCCGCGCTTCGACGTGGACCGCGTACTGAAGCAGGCGATCACGAAGTCCGTAACGGACAGCGCATCCTCGATCGCACGCGGCCAATTCTGCCCCGGCAGTAGCTTGCAGCGGTCTATCCACGGATCGAAGCTATGCGCCGTGAGCGCGTTGCCCAGGCTTTCCACTGCGGAATAGTCTTCATGGACATAGGTGATAAAGATCTTTGGCATTTGACGGCTCGCGAACACAAAGCCTCCGCTGGAATTGGGGACAAAGGAACCGAGTCCGTCAATGTCGATACGCGCCCCGCGGTCCAGCGCCGCTTTTACGATCTCTATGATTGAAGTCTCGGGAAGTTGTCCGGCGTGATTCATTTTTGCGGAACCCCGGTCTTGGACCTTCCCGGCTTTGGACTAAACTCGATCTGTCCGGCTTCATTTACCGCAAACCGGCCGAATTCGGGTAGATCCGCTGAGCGCCCGCTGCGGAGTTTCGTCAGGACGTCAGTTACCATTCGGTCAATTTGGTCTGCCGCTTCTCCGCGGCTGACGCCGGTATTGCGCGCAAGCTGCCGCGCCAGTTCACGTTTGTTCATGTCGGTTAGGGCGCCCGTAGTTGACGGATACTCTCGCACCAGCTATAGCACCTGGAAACGATAGTTCGCGACAAATCTGTTTGTAAGTTGTTGACGCGTCAGCGAAGATAGCTGCGAATCTTATGGGACGCTTCGCGGCGTTAAGATTGATTGGATGCCGTTCGTGGCGATCACCCGTCTACGCGTACGCTCCTGGCGCTATTTGCCCCTGTTCGCTGTGCAAGCGCTCCGGTCCGCCCGCCAGGCAGCTTCAGCAGACGGCAGTCTGGCGGTTCGCTTATTGAAGTACGAGAGAAACACTTTCTGGACGGCTACGGCTTGGACGCACGAGCAAGCCATGCGAAAATTCATGCTCGCCGCTCCCCATGGTCCGGTAATGCGCAAACTACTCGATTGGTGCGATGAGGCCTCGGTCGCCCATTGGAATCAGGAGAGTCCCGAGTTACCCGCGTGGCCGGTACTCTCGGCACGCATGCAAACCGATGGAAGGCGTTCGAAAGTGAACCATCCTTCTGCCGATCACACCGCCTATCGAATTCCGCAGCTCCCGAATAATCCTAGAGGCGCTTTGCGTTTCAAGTGATCGCACCACGCAGGGAGTCTTTGTGGCCGGAAGTTCGTCACATGCTGTCGCTTGCCGCGCCGGTAGCTTTGGGCGAGCTCGGTTGGATGTCCATGTCCGTAGTCGACACGATCATGGTCGGCGGACTGGGACCGGCGGCAATCGGAGCTACCGGAGTCGGCGGGTCGTTATTCTACGTGTTTGCCATTTTCGGAGTCGGCCTGCTGTTTGGGCTCGATACCCTGGTATCTCAATCCTTCGGGCGAGGCGACCGGGAGGACTGTCATCGTTCGTTAGGTCAGGCGCTCTGGATCGCGCTGCTTCTTGTACCGATCATTATGTCGGTTGTGCGATCCGTCCCGTTCTTCTTCCCGGTTTGGGGCGTGAACCCCGGCGTATCGCGTGAGGCTATCCCGTTTCTACTGACGCTAAGTTGGAGCACGCTTCCGCTGTTACTCTATGGCGCGACGCGGCGCTACCTGCAAGGAGTCGGACATGTGCGGCCGGTCATGTTCACTTTGATTAGCGCAAACCTGATCAACTGGTTCGCTAACTGGCTTTTGATTTACGGCCACTGGGGATTTCCCCGGCTAGGTGTGGTTGGGTCGGCGCTCTCGACTTGCCTGGCGCGCTTATACATGGCTGGGTTGATTGCGGTGTATCTAATCCGGATCGAGCACGCCGCCGGATTTCGCATAAAGACAATTTTCAGAAGACCGGAAATCGCGAGAATCGTTCAGCTACTCAAGCTCGGCCTTCCCGCTGCTTCCCAGATCATTCTCGAGATCGGCGCGTTCAGCGTTGCGTCGGTGCTGGCCTCCAGGATGAGCGCGGTTGCCCTGGCGGCGCATCAGGTGGCCATCAGTTGCGCGTCGGTGAGTTACATGGTCCCATTGGGGATTTCGTCCGCGGCGGCGGTCGGTGTTGGGCAAGCGATCGGAGCCGGGCAATTCGCGCGCGCCCGGCGGGCCGGTTATATCGCGCTCATCATCGCATGCGTCTTCGCGGTTTGCGCCGCGTCGCTGTTTATTGTCTTGCCGCTGCCGATCCTCCGAATCTACACCGCCGACCGGGAAGTCCAGCGGGTCGGGATTATTCTGCTAGCTCTAGCGGCGCTCTTTCAGTTAGCCGACGGAACCCAAACTGTACTTACCGGCGCGTTGCGGGGGGCGGGTAAGACGAAATCGGTCGTGCTGGCAAACCTGGTGGGCTACTATCTGGTTGGATTACCGCTAGGTTGGCAGCTGGGGTTTCGAAGAGGCTTCGGAATCGTAGGGCTATGGGAGGGATTGACGTTTGCACTTATCGGCATCGCAGCCGCGCTCTTATGGGAATGGAATCGGGAGTCGCGAAGGTTGGGTACCGCCGCCGGTTGAGCGGTTAGTCGGACGATACGATTTTCAGACGCATCGCCGACCAGGTGGAATCCACCGAGAACAACGAGACGGCTTGGAGGCCGATGGTGGGCGCATATTCCCGGATTACATCCCGATCGATACCGCCGGGCTTCTTCCCCATTCCTTTCGGGTAGCTCACCCACAGGATGCCGTCGCGACTCAGGCGCTGCTTGATCTCCGGAAGCAGTTTGCGCAGGTCGTAAAGGGAAGCGACGAACACTTGAATCGCATCGGCTTCTTTTGCCGTCGGCGCGACTAGTTTGACTTCAGGAGGCAGGTCTACAAGAGAGGCTAGAAACCCGTCCGGCGGGTCGATCACTTGTAGCCGCTGACCCGGCTTCAGCATCAGCTTTTGTGCGATCGTCTTGCTCATTTAGTTCGACTGACTAAGATTCTACATCGGATCGCGGCGGAGGTTTACCCGCGAGAGTAGTCGGGCGAAGGCTCCAATTCGTCGCAAGCCTCACAGGATCGCTGGAATAGAATAATCTCACGCTATGAATAAGGCTGAAGTGTTCGAGCAAGTAAAGAAGACCGGAATCATACCGGCCCTGCGGAGCACGGACGGAGACATTGCCGTGCGCGCGGCACAGGCGATTTGCCTGGGCGGTATCCCCATCATCGAGATTTCGATGAGCATGCCGGGCGTCGAGGCTACCTTGAAAACGGTCGCAGCGAAATGCAGCGGGGACATGCTGGTCGGCGCCGGAACGGTTACGACCGGGCAAGACGTTCGCATCGCCAAGGAGTGCGGCGCTCAGTTTATTGTCACTTCAGGATTCAGCGCGGAAGTGGTGGAGGTTGCCAGGGAATACTCTCTGGCTATCTTCGCAGGCGCCCTCACGCCCACCGAGGTGCAGATCGCGCGAGAGTATAAGGTGGAAGCCGTGAAGCTATTCCCCTGTTACTCGGTCGGCGGCCCGCGCTACTTGAAATCCCTGCGGACACAGTATCCCCAAATCGACTTTATCGCTTCGGGCGGGGTCGACTTAATCAACTGTACGGAGTATTTCCGGGCCGGGGCTTGCGCGATCGGCGTCGGCGGCGAGATCGCCGACTCGGATTCGCTAGCGGCCGGGGATTACAGGGTGTTTACCGTGCGCTCGAAACGCTTTCGGAAAGCGATCGAAGAAGCGCGGCATCTAATGGGTCACCAGTAACTTACTCTTCTTCGAATCCCGGCTCGGGCGCGGGCAGGTAGTCGTTCTCGCGGGCAATCCAGACGTAGAGCGTCGGCAGCACGAAGATGCTCATGATGAGCGTGGCGCTTAAACCGCCCACGATAACAATCGCGAACGGCCGCTGCGAATCGGAACCGATGCCCCGCGAAAGCGCCGCGGGAAGCAGCCCCAAAGTCGCTACCAGCATGGTCATCATGATGGGACGCAATCGCAGCACAGCGCCCTCGACCGCGGAATCTTCAATCGAGTGGCCGCGCGACCGCAGCTGATTGATGTACTCGATCATGATGACGCCGGTTTGTACCGATACTCCAAATAGCGCGAGCATTCCGATACCTGAAGAGACGCTAAAATGCGTCCCCGAGAAGTAAAGCGCCATTAGGCCGCCGATGGGCGCGAGAAGTACCGTAACCATCACGAGGCCGGCCCACTTGAAAGAACCGAACATGGAATACAGCAATATGAAGATGGCCGTCATGGTGATCGGAACTATGATCGAGAGGCGCTTGTTCGCGCGCTGCTCGCTGGCATACTCACCGGCCCAATCGATGTTATAACCTTTTGGCAGCTTAATCTGTTTATTAACTCTTGATATCGCCTCACCCACAGTGCTCCCCAGGTCACGGCCGCGCACGCTGTACTTGATTGCGACATAGCGCGAGTTCGCTTCGCGGTAAATCTCGGACGCGCCGTCCGTGGTCTTCACCGAGCAGAGTTGCGCCAGCGAAACGCGCTCGCCCGTGGGCGCCAGCAACCGCACGTCTTCGATAGCCGACGGAGTATCCCGGTAATCGCGTTTGTAGCGGGGCACCAGATCGTAGACCTCCTCGCCCTTGAGCACCTGGGTAACGGCTTTGCCGCCGACCGCGGTTTCGATCGCGTCCTGAACGTCGGAGACGTTGATCTGATAGCGCGCCGCCTCGTCGCGATTGACAATGAAGTTCAGATTCGGCTGACCTAACACGCGAAAGAGGCCCAGATCCTGCACGCCGGGGATCTGTCTCATCAGAGTGACAATCTTATCGCCGATATCTTCCAGAGTAGGAAGATCCTTGCCGAAGATCTTGACCGCCAATTCACCTTTCACGCCGCTGACGGCTTCTTCGACGTTGTCGGAGATCGGCTGCGAGAAGTTCCAAAGTACGCCCGGAAACTTATTAACTTCCCGGTCCATGGCGGCGATCAGTTCGTCTTTATCCTCGTGAAATACCGGTCTCCATTCCGCCTTGGGCTTCAGATCCACAAAGTATTCGGTGTTGAAGAAGCCGGTTGTATCCGTGCCGTCATCCGGGCGTCCGACTTGCGACACGACTTGAGTCACCTCAGGAAACGAGGCAAAAGCGAGGCGAGCCTTTTCCATGAGTGACGAACCTTCATCCGGTCCGGTACTTGGCGCCAGCGTGCCTCGAGCCCAGATGGCGCCTTCATCCAGGTGCGGTAGAAATTCGGAACCAATGCGGCCGCCGATGAATAGCCACATGGCGAACGCGAAGAGGCAGAGTACAGGCACGAATACCAGAACACGAAGCCGGATAGCTCGCCGCAACGTGCTTCTATAGTTCCGGATGAGGAAGATCAATACCGGGTTGCGCCATTCGCGCACATTCTTCCGGAACAGAATACTCGACAAGACGGGAGCAATCAGAATCGAGAAGATCAAAGCGCCCAGCAGCGCGAATGCGACTGTCAATGCCATGGGACGGAAGAGCCGCCCCTCGACGGCCTGCAGCGTAAAGATGGGGAGATACGCCGTGATGATAATGGCTATTGCGTAAAAGACGGGACGTTGGACTTCGTGCGCGGCATCGCGAATCATTTCCAGCGGTGTCTTGCCGGGGCGCTCGTGTCCCATATGCCGGACGATATTCTCGATCATGACGACCGCGCCGTCCACCACCATTCCGAAATCCAGCGCTCCAAGCGATAGCAAGTTCGCCGGCACGTTGGCAAGCCCGAGGCAGACCGAAGCAAACAAGAGCGAAAACGGAATAGTAAGCGCGACGATGAATGCGCCCCGGACGTTTCCGAGAAATACAAATAGAATAATGGCAACCAGGATCATACCTTCCGTCAGGTTATGGAGCACGGTATGAGTGGTGTAATGCAGTAAGTCGCTACGATCCAGAAACGGAACTACCTTGACGCCCGGCGGAAGCAGACGGTCATTCAATTCCTTCACTTTAGCGTGGATACCGGCGAGAGTTGAATCGGATTCCGCGCCTTTCCGCAACAGGACAATTCCTTCGACGACATCGGGAGAATCAATTACCCGGCCATCCTTCAGATGAATGGCTTTGCCGATTTGACCTAAGCGAATCTTTGCGCCCTGCTCCACCGTGGCCACGTCTTCAACCCGAACCGGCGTTCCATGCGCGGCAGTAAGTACGACGCGGTCGATATCCTGAGTTTTCTCGACCAGCCCGACTTCCCGGATATTGACCTGCTGCAAACCCTCCTGGATGAAGCTTCCGCCGGAGTTCACATTGTTGTTAGTCAGCTGCTGCTCGACCTGACTCAAGCTGAGGCCGTATGCGATAAGCTTGTCCGGGTCAATCCGCACCTGGTATTCGCGAGTGGGGCCTCCGAAGCTCGAGACATCCACCACGTTCGGAACGGATTTCATCTGCTTCTCCATCGTCCAGTCTTCGATGGACTTCAAATCCATGAGATCGTACTCCGGATTCGTACTCTTCAGCGTGTACCAATAGATCTGGCCCACCGGACTGTAGTCGGTTCCCATCTGGGGCTGGAGCCCGTTAGGGAGATTCACTTGCGCCAGGCGTTCCAGCGTCTTCTGGCGGTTCCAATCGTTATTGGACCCATCGTCGAAGATCAGCATCACGCTTGAAAGGCCGAACAGCGAGGTCGAACGCAGGAACTGGAGGTGAGGGATGCCGTTCACCTGCGTTTCGATCGGGATGGTGACCTGCTGCTCTACTTCTTCGGCCGCGCGGCCGGGCCACTGAGTAATAATCTGGACGTAGTTATTCGCGACGTCCGGATAGGCCTCGATCGGTAAGTTATGAAACGCGATGGCGCCCCAGACTAGCAAGACGATGGTGATCGCCAGCATTAGCAGCCGGTTCCCCAGGGCAAAATCGACTAAGGCGCGGATCATGTCTGTTTAGAGAACTGTTTCGAGCGGGCGCTACGGTCGCCGACGAAAACTAGAGTCAGGTAGCTTCAAGCCCTATTGTAAGATCCCTTGGCTCGGCGATTCGGGGCCGTAAGTGCCAAAAAACGCCGCCTAGCAGCCCGTGGTGAAACCCGCTTCCTCAGGGTCGCGGCTCTGTAACTGATTGATCCTACTCAGCCGCGCGCGCAAGCAAGCGGTGTTTTGAGACTTCTACCACCTAGGTCCAGGTTCGTTTGATACGGTTGTCGATTCTGGGTGTCTAAATAAAAAGTCGCTTGTGCGTGGCCTAGTGCAAGAATCAACGCTCGCTCGGATGCGGGAGCCGGACTGCCATAACCGCGTGCTGTGAGCCATCGCTGCGTTTATTACTCCAGCCCGTCTGAACTGCGCCCGCCCCGTGTCCACCCACACACGCTCTCCCTCTCCGTAGAGCCGGGACTCTAACATACACTTTGCCCGTCGCGTTAGCACTTGCTCTCGGAAAAAACGGGCTTTCCAAAAAATGGTCGCGCGGCGAACCGGCCCTTGTCGTTTGCTTTTCGGTGATTCGACCGCGAACGGGCAAAGGAGAGCAACGAAACGGGTTCGTCCCGGGTATCCCCGATTCGAAGTCAGTTCCGGAGGCTTAAGATCCCTTGGCCCCTTTCTCTCGTTCTTCTCGCTCTCTCAATTGAGGGCGTTTCTGCATTCTCGACTCGGTGTTCAGTCGACGGGATCGTTTCCAGGGACAAAAAAGCTTGCGTTTTTCGGGGTTTAATGGTTCCATAGCTCAGGTCAGCTACCGTATTGTGAGCGTCAGACGTGCCGGCAGTAGCCTCTCGCCAAACACGGTCATGGACAAAGGAGTGGAATGCCGCTTAAAGCGCACCGAATCGTAGCTGTTCTGGCAATCACAGCTAGTTGTTTGCCGGCTACGGCTAGTACGAACCAATACACCGGGATAGTGTCCGCAAACGGTCCGTTCCGTTTGGACGGGGCGCTTACTGGAGGTGGCGCGACTCTCTTCTCGGGCTCGCTTTTGGACACCGCGGAATCTTCAGCGCGCGTCCGCTTGAAAAACAATGCGAGCATCTACGTCGATCCCGGGAGCCGGGTGCGGCTTTTTGGCGATCGCGCTCAGTTAGAACGCGGATCCATGTCCTTTGCAAACACGGGGTCCTTCGAGATCGATGCGGCGTCGATGCGCGTAGGTCTTGACGGGAGCGGCGCCTCGGGTCACGTGGCGCTGACCGGTCGTGCGATCCGAATCGCCATGGCAACTGGTTCCGCGGCAGTTAAGAGCTCGCGGGGGGTCGTCGTTGGTCACGTCTTGCCGGGTTCCGCATTGGCCTTCACAGCGCTTCCCGAGAATCGCGGTCTATTTACCGCGGTCACCGGACGTATAGATCGTTCGCAACAACTGCCCCAACTCGTTGATGAGACGTCACAAGTGAAGTTCGTCCTTCAAGGCGCCGGTTTAGACGGCTTTTCCGGGCAGCGTGTCCGAGTTTCCGGAAACATCGCGGAAAGCGGTTCCGAAAATGCGCCGGCGACCCTTGCGGTGACTCAAATCGCGATGGCGACTCCAAGGGGACAAGTTCCGGAAACCAGCACTGCCGCTGTTGCCGCGAGCCTGAACATCGTGATCGAAGAAGGGGACCAGGCGGTAAATAACATCAAAGAGCGCGTCGCGCGAGAAGTGATCGTGAAAGTGGAAGATGAGAATCACAAACCTGTATCCGGCGCCGCCGTAGCGCTTCTGCTTCCGCGTTCCGGGGCGAGTGGTGAGTTCTTAGGCGGCGGCGAAACCTTCAATGCGGTCACGGACGACGCGGGCCGTGTTACAGCCAAATTCGTTCCGAACAGCACTCCCGGGCGTGTGACCATTCAGGTGCAGGCTCAAGCAGGCTCCCGGAAAGCATCCCGAACCTTCACCCAGGAGAACGTGATAGCCGCTGTTGCGGCGGGCGCGGCAGCAGCTGGAGCAG
>NZ_CAJCHS010000449.1 GCF_903970205.1 Nevskia soli
GCTTCGGCACTTAGCGCTTCCAGAGTCGGCAGCTGCTCTTCCGGCGCGGTCGCTTCCGCCATCACCGGCATGCGCTCCTGCAGCAGCAGCTCCGTCGCCAGCACGGCCGGATGCGAATGGAATAGCTTCTGGATCGCGTTCTCGCACAGCACGTTGGTCAGCGCCAGCAAGCTCATCCCCTGGTGGTGGGCCATGAACGCGCGGATGACTTCCGCATGCCGGTGCCCGCGCGACCGGCGGCGGAAGTCGATCGCCTCATAGAAACCGAACGCCCCGCGCCATCCGCGCGCTTCCATGTACTTCAGGTTCTCCACCGCAGCGCGAGGATCGATTTGCAGGGCCAGCACGGAGGCATACGGCGCGACAACCAAGTCCTCGGGCGAGATCCGGTCGAGTCCACACGACGGGACGCCGAACGCGCGGTACTGATAATTCAGCACGCCGTCCCGATCCGCGTGCGCCGACTCCGAAATCCCCCACGGAATGCGCCGCTCCCGCGCGTACATGCGCTGGATGCGCACCACGGACTGCATGCTTTCGCCCAGCAGCGTGCCTGCCCAGGTCTGCATAAACAGCAGCGGCATCAGGTACTCGAACATCGTCCCGCTCCACGAAATCAACGTGCGGTGCCCGCGGTAGTAAGTTAGCTTCCTGCCCAGATGGAACCACGCCTGGCCCGGAGCTTGTCCGCGCGCGATGGCGAGGAAGATCCCGATACGCGCTTCGGATGCCAGCAGATCATAGGACGACGGCGCGAGTTCCCCGGTATCCGCGTTCCACCCGATGCGGAACAGGTTGCGGCGCGTGTCGAACAGGAATCGGAAGTCCATTTCCGCGCCGGTGCGCTCCGCCCAGTCCGCGATGGATTGCAGTTCATTCGAGAGTGCGCGCACCCGCTTCGAGGGTTCGGCTAATGCGGTGCGCAACACAGCTAACATTTGCAGGGTTGCCGCATGCAGGCCCGGCTCGGTCTCGGTGAGCCGGTGGATCTCAGCTTCGATCGCGTGGTACGTATCCGGCAATTCGGCAAGCTTCGGGACGGCGCGAACCAGGTGCATCAGGTTGGCGAGAACCGGGTTGCTCAGGCTCATCCGCAGCTCCGTTTCAAAGGGCTCGCCGAGCCACGGCGCGAGCTGCACCAGATCGGAGAGCATCCGGTCGGCGCGTTTCCGGAAAGCCTCGATCGCATGGCGGATTTCAGCGGCCGTGTCCGGCGCGCGCCATGCCACCCGAGTGGCGGCAGGTTGCGCCTCGCGCTGCAGTTCCGCCGCCAGAACTTGTACTTCCATCAAAACGCCTTCGAAGAAGAAGAGATCATCCGGGTCCGCTTCGAGCTGCCGCCGTAACCCGTCGAGGAGCCGCACAATCGAGGTGGTGCGGGCCGACACCGGGAGTGCTTCGCGAATGCGGCGCAGGTGGTCGCGCAGCGCGTCAATCACGCGCGGTCCGATTAGCGGTTGATCTTCGATCGCCAGGCACGCCTGACGCACCACGACCAGTGAAGCCGCCAAATTTCCGCTATCGACGGTGGAAACGAAGCGGTCGCCGAGCGGTTTCAGATCCTGCGTGTTGTACCAGTTGAAGAAGTGTCCGCGTTCCCGCTGCAGCGAGGTAACAACGGACCGCATGCGCGCCACCCGGCCGGTGAACTCCTGCTGGGTAATGTATCCGAGTTCATGCGCGGCCACATAGGCGTTCAACTGCAAGCCCAGATTCGTGGGGGAGGTGCGTTGCGCGCGCGCCGGGGGGTCGAGTTGGATGTTGTCGGGGACGAGCCAGTTTTCGTCCACGCGTTCCCCCTCATCGAAATAGCGCCACGTGGCCAGCGCTAGCTCGCGAAGGAAATCCTGGTCTCCTACCGGCGCATTCCGACGCGCGCCGCCGTTCAGCCAAGCCATGGCGAGCGGCGCGGCCATCCACGCGAGCAACAGAGCAAACGCCGCGGCATGCGCTCCGTTGCCGGACAACACGACTGCACACCAGACCACAAAAGCACCCGCAACGCCGATTGCCAGACACCGCTCGGGCAGGTTCCAACTCTTGATAATCGCCGGCCACCGGCGCGGATCGAGAAGCGCGTTGCGGTCGAATCCGCAGCCCTTCGCGAGTTCCACCTGCGCCATGCTTTCCCATTGCAACAGATTTTGATGCGAAACCACGCGGCGGTAAATGGTGCGTGCAATCGCATCGATCATCAGCAGCGCCTGCGTGGGCAGAAACACCAGCACCAGAGCGGAATCGAGATGCGCGCGCAGGAAATCGGAGAACCGAGTCCAGATCCACGGACGGAAGAAACGCAGCGGCGGCAACCGGAGGAACGAAATCACAACTTCCGCATACGCCGGCAGCAACAACACGCCGATGACGGCCAGCGTCACAACCTGCGATTCCTGCCCGAGCAGAAACCAGGCTGCCAGCAGCGCGCTCAGATAACAGACCTCAACCAGACTCCGCCGCAAATTGTCGAAGATCTTCCAACGCGAAACCAGCGGCAGCGGGCTCTTGATCCATCGCCATGCGGAGTCCGGAACGCGCGGCAGCAGCCACATGGCGATCTGCCAGTCGCCGCGCACCCAGCGATGTTTCCGCTTCGAGAATGTCTGATAGCGCGATGGGTAGTCGTCGATCAGTTCGAGATCGGTCGCAAGTCCGGCGCGCACATGTTCGCCTTCGATCAGGTCATGGCTCAGCAGCGTGTTATCCGGGAACCGGCCCTTGGTGGCGTGATCGAATGCCCGCACATCATAGATGCCTTTGCCGGTGAACGTCGCGCGTCCGAACAAATCCTGATAGACATCGGACACCGCCGTCGTGTACGGATCGAACCCGGTTTCGCCGCTGTAGATCGCCGCCAGCCGCGACTTGCCGGCGGATTCCATGCTGATCCCGATACGCGGCTGCATCAACGCATAGCCGGATGTAACGATCCCCGTTCGCTCGTCGAACGCCGGCTGATTCAGCGGATGCGCCATGCTCCCGATCAGCTTCCATGCGGTGTCGCGCGGTAGCTGCGTGTCGCTATCGAGCGTCAGAACGTAGCGCGTGGCGTGCAGTTCAGCGATATCTCCGATGGTGAGCGGGAACTGCGCGCCTTCACCGATCAGGAAATGATTCAGCATGTCCAGCTTGCCGCGTTTGCGCTCCGCGCCCATCCAGCGGCGCTCCGCTTCGTTCCATTCGCGGTCGCGATGAAACAGGACGAACGGGTTGTGTCCGGCGGCCCCGTGACGACGATTCAGCTCGCGAATGCCGGCGACGCAATCGTCGATGATCTCCCGCTCTTCCGCGGTCGTTCCCGGAAGTTCCGAATCCGGCAAGTCGGTGAGCAGACCGAAATAGATATTCCGGTCGCGGTTCGCCAGGTAATAGATCTCCAGATTTCCAATCAATCGCTCGATGCTGCTGCGCGAAAGGAGCAGGGTGGGGACGACGACCAGTGTGCGGTAGTCGTCGGGAACACCGGCGCGGAAATCCATGCGCACCTGCACGCGCGGTTTCAGGAAGTGGCTGACCAGCAGGTTCACGACGGCCAGCGCCGATTGCGACGCGGGGATCGCGAGCAGCCCGAGGAACCACCATGGCAGCGGTCCCGCTACCCCGTCCACAGCCCATAGAATCGCGGCGGTTGCTAAAGCCGCGCCGCCCAGATACACCAGCGATGGGACGGCCAGCACGGCATCGCGGATCGCTGTGCTGAATCCCCGGCCGATGCCCAACTTCTTGCGCAGCTCGTTCAGATTCGCGCCGAAAAGATAGAAACCGACGTGCCGGCCAGCCGCGCGCGCCAGTTCGATTGCGGCGGCTGCGATTTCGT
>NZ_CAJCHS010000450.1 GCF_903970205.1 Nevskia soli
TGTAGCCTCAGGCGCCAATCGCGAAACTGCTTCGCCAACCCACTCAGATCCGATCGCCCAAACCCGGTCAACGCTTCCAGCGCATGGTCCGGAACCGCCGTCATGAAATACCGATACCGCACTCCCGATCGCGCGGTCATCCCGTCCAACGTAGACGCCTGCGCGCGATCGCGGCTGCGCATCGCCTCCAACTGACGCGACAGCTCCTCCGCTGTCATGGCGCCCGCGGCAGCTTTCTCCAGCTTCGGCAGGCATTCATTCAAGTCGCTCAGCGCCCGCTGCCGCCCGCTCAGAATCATCGCGACGATATCTTCATCGCCCTCGGTAAATCCATCCGCATAGACGGCCACCATAAAGCCGGTCGACCTTGTGTCGTAGCCGGGGGGCAGGGAATTTGGCATCGCTTTCTCAGTCTTGGCGGGAACCTCGATCCCTCCGCCATCGGGATACTCCAGCGCGTCCCCCCCGAATGAAGTCAACCGCTGCCCGTCGGCCGTCTCGACATAAGCCTCAGCCAGATAGGCCGTCGCCGCGGCGCCATGCAGGTTATGGACAACCGCCTGCCGTCCGCCATTCAGAGTCGGCTTATACTCCAGCGTGAGTTCCTTCACATTCATCGAATTCGCCGCAGCCAGGGACGTCGCAACCAACAAAGGAATGCCGTAAGCTCGATAATTCACTGCCACCGTCTGCATTCTACTGTTTTGGCAGGCAGCATGCACCTTTAAAGGTATGTCCGGAAACAAACCCTCGCCCCTCCAAAAACTCGCCGATTCGGAAGTCGGTAACACTCTCCAGACGTTCCAGAAGTCCATCATGGGTCCTGGCGATCTCGACGGCAGGCAGAAAATCCTCGCCTACCTCGCCGCGTCGTTCGTGAATGAATCCGCCTACTGCGTCACTCACTACCGCGCGCTCGCGCTCGACGCCGGATACAGCGAAGACGATCTGCGAGCGGTTCAAACCGAGCAGGACCACCTGCTGACTCCCATCGATCGCGCCACCGTTCGCATCGCCCGCGAGCTAACCAGCACCAGCACTCTTGACGACGTCGACTCCAACCTCATCGACATCTTTGACGACAAAGCCTTCATTGAATTAGTCGCCGTCGTTTCGCTGGCGAATTTCGATAACCGCTTCTACAACGCGCTCGGCATCCAGCAATATGAAGGGCAGACTTCCGCGGCGTCTCACCACCCATAGTGGCCGTTCTGATTGGAGTCAACCCGGTTCTCGAAGCGCTCCGCGCGGGTCATCCGCTTGACCGCATCCTGATCGCCAAAGGCGCCGGAGGGACTCGGATCCAGCAAATTGTCGACCTCGCCCGGACCGCGACCACTCCGGTGCGCTTCGAGCCGCGCGATGCGCTCGATCGCCTGGCCGGCAGCGGCGTTCATCAAGGCGTAGTCGCATTAGGAGCCGCCCAAAAGTACGCCGAGTTAGATGACGTCATCACCGGCGCCCGCATGCTGGTGATTCTGGATGGAGTAGAAGATCCGCATAACCTGGGAGCTATCGTCCGAACCGCCCACGCAGCCGGGGCCGACGCGATCGTGATCCCCGAGCGCCGTGCCGCGGGCCTGACTGAAACCGTAGCGAAAGCCGCGGCCGGCGCGCTGGAGCACTTGCCGGTAGTTCGGATCGTCAACATCAACCGCACTCTCGACCAGTTGAAGAAGGCAGGTTTCTGGATCTACGGCCTGGATGAGCGCGGCAGCGTGAACTACGCGACAGTAGACTGGAATAACCCAGCCGCAATTGTCCTTGGGGCGGAAGGCCGCGGTCTGCACGAGTTAGTCCGCAAGAACTGTGACGTATTAGTTAGTATCCCGATGGCCGGAGCGATTGCATCGCTAAATGTGTCCGTGGCCGCGGGCGTAGTCCTGTTCTCCTGGCGCGCGAAACAGTCCGGCTAGCCCTACATAAAGACTATTTCAATCTCTCGCGATCAGTGTTACTCTCATCACACCCAACATGCCGGCTGAATCTAGGGTCGTATTCCCCAAACGCTGGAGCACGACGGTCTGGGTGACCGCTGCGTCGCTCTTTGTCGCCATATGTTATGCCTTCACGTTGGCTCTGGGCCTTCTTTGCATCGCATTTGCCCTGTTGACCCTGAAGTCGGTCGAACTCGCGCCTGCTTCGATTCTCTTGCTTTCCGCGGCCGCTGTGTTCGGCATCGTGATCGTCTGGTCAGTATTCCCGCGCCACGATAAATTCGATCCTCCCGGCGTTCGCATCGACCTCGCGGATCACCCGCGCCTCGCATCGGAAATCAACCGCATCGCCGCGGCCTTCGACCAACGGCTGCCTGACGATATCTTCATCACGCCCCAGGTAAGCGCCTGGGTGGCGCAACGCGGCGGTATTCTCGGTCTTGGAAGCCGCCGCGTTATGGGGCTCGGCCTGCCTCTGATGCAAGTTCTTTCGGTCTCGCAGCTCCGCGCCGTACTTGCGCATGAATGCGCGCATTACTACGGAGGCGACACACGCCTCGGCCCCTGGCTTTACACCAGCCGTTCCGGCATGGCAAGGACGTTGACCAATCTAACCAAGACCGAAGGATTAAATGCGGTCCTCCGGCGGCTTCCCTACGTCGGTATCGTCTACAGTGGATTGGTTATCCTGATTCATCTCCAATTCAAACTGTTCTTACGGATTACTTTTCTCATGTCCCGCCAACAGGAATACCGGTGCGATGAACTCGCCTGCCGTCTGACCGGATCCGACCCTCTCATGTCCGGATTACAGTCTATCGTCGGCGCCGCGGGGTTGGAGAACCTATATTGGCAAAACGTCGTTCTGCCGGTGATTCAAACGGGCTATCGACCTCCGCTCGCCGAAGGCTTCAGCTCGTTCCTTTCGGATACGAAAATCGAGGAAGCTAGAAACGTTCGAATCAAGCTGGCGTTGAAGAAGTCGACCTCCGCCATCTACGATTCGCACCCGCCGCTGCCGTCGCGCCTTTCGCGCATGCGTGCGGTCAATGAGCCGGACACTAATCCAGCAGATCAATCTTCGGTTTCTTTATTCAACAATCTAAGTGATCTGGAAGTCGCTTTGGCCCGCTTCTTATTTCGGGATACACCTGTGGAGAAAGCTACTCCGCTGGCTTGGAATCGATTAGGTACAACGGCGTTTGCACCGGTCTGGCGGCAATCTCTCACCGCACATCAGTGGTTCTTCGCCGGGAAGACCGCCGGAGACTTAGTCGAGCTAGCGAAATCTCTACCAGAGCTAGCGAAATCGATACGCAATCCGCCACGCCGGTTGCTAGATCAGACACAACGACTTTCGTTAGCGAATCATCTTCTAACGAACGCGTTTACATTGACACTAAATGACCACGGATGGGAATTCTATACTCGGCCTGCGAGCGCTTATCTGACAAAAGGACCTCACCAGATCGATCCCAGAGGCATTGTACAAGGCATCGTAGCTGGGACTACAACTTCGGATGCCTGGCGGAAACTTGCCGGCTCTTATGGGATCGATCAACTTCCGCTGCTCACCTCGAACCTCGCGGCTGAGTAGTGACAAAGCTGGAGCGGGTCCGCCGCCCCGGCTTCCTCCCTGATAAACTAATCATATTCAGGCTGAAGTACCTTTGACCTCCCGCTTCCTCTCCCTCGCCCTTCTTTCCTTCCTCATCATTCCCGCCGCCTCAGCCGCCGATCTCGTCCAGCTCGATTCCAGCGAAGCGCTCTTCACCGTTCTCGCCGCCGCCAACGCAGCTGGTTATGATGGCGGACTCGCCAGCTCCCCGGAAATCCGGCGTCAGGTGCGCGCGCAGGTCGAAGCGTCGCACGCGGCCGTCATCGCCGAATT
>NZ_CAJCHS010000451.1 GCF_903970205.1 Nevskia soli
GCTCAAGCGCTTTGTGCGGCAGCCGAAATTCGACGAGCATTTGGAGTTGCACCGGATCGACTGCATGTCGAGCAACGGGTACACGGAGGCTTATGATTATGTGCGCGGACGGCTTGGGGAATTGACGGCGGAGGAGTTGACGCCGGAACCGTTAGTTACGGGGCGCGATTTGATTGCGGAGGGATATAAGCCTGGCCCGCTGTTCTCGGAGATATTGAGCGCGGTTGAAGATGCGCAGCTGGAGGGAGTCGTTAGTTCGAGGGAAGAGGCGCTGGAGTTTGTGCGGGGGAGGTTCTGAGTGGGGTCATCGGAGCTGTACTCTTAGATCTTCTGACTTAGCGACGGTTTCGTTCTGGATCAAACCCTGCAACCCAGCGACGGTGCCATTCTGAAGGTCCAATGTCGCGTTCAATTCGGCCGGCAAATCTGCAACCCAAGATTGCGGGAAGGCCACGTAGCTCCGCCTGACCTTGTCAGCACTACGCAAATCGCGTACAGTAAGGGCGGCGTGCGGAAAATCCGGTGGGCATTGCAAGGAACGGGCAAGCGGGGCGCGAGTGATGTGCGGCAAGTCCGGATGAAGATGAAGCTCAGCCAGGCGCAGTTTGCAACAAGGTTCGGCCTTCCGCCCGCCACGCTGAGGAACTGGGAGCAGGGCCGGTCGCAGCCGGATGCGCCTACGAGAGTATTGCTCGCTGTCATCGCCAAACATCCCGAGATAGTTGAGGACGTGCTCAGGAAGGTAAGCTGAGGTGACCTTCGACCACCACATCGATGTTATTCAACTTACTGAGGGCGCGCTGGACGTGCGGGCATCGCCGAGTAATGAACATGCACCAGCACCCACCGGGTCGGATCGATCTTCCGGTAAACCTGCGTCTCCCGCCCGTTGGTTTCCACCGGCGCGCCGCTGCTACGCAACTTAGCTGTGAAGTGCCAGTCGAATTCAGCCCAGGCCGCGTCGCCGTAAACGTGCACGCGAACATCCCGCGTCGTCAAGGTGCGGTCCGTGAGCATCGCTCCCATCGTTTTCTGGTAGAAGTTTGTTTTGATCGCTTCCCATCCGTGCTCTTCGCTGAGCGGATAGATGAACGATACGTCCGGTGAAGTTTCCCAGACTTGCGAAGCCAGATTGATGTCGACCGGCTCGACATTCACTACGGCGGCGTATTTCGCGATGAGAGCTTTGATTTCGTCGGCCTGGCCGGCGCTGCCCTCCTGAGGGGGCGTCTGTGCGATCGCCATGGCGAAAGCACAAACGCTAAACACTGCGATCTGAAGAACTCGCATGTTACCTCCTATTGGTTCGCCTCGTTCCGCGGCGGGGAAGCATCCTTGATGTGAGTAGCGATCCACCACTTATAGCCAAACGGGTCTTTGACGCCGGACATGCGGTCACCATAAGGCTGGTCTGCGGGCTCACGGCTGCTCTGCGCGCCCGCGGCAACGGCCTGGGCGTGCATCGCGTCGCAATCCTCGGTGTAGAGCATCAGGCTTGCCGGAGATCCACCGAAATGCTCGACACTATAGGCCTCCCACTCGGGAGATTCGTCAGCCATCATGACGATGGAGTCGCCGATCTGAACTTCGGCGTGCATGATTCGGCCCTTATCATCGGGCATTCGCATTTTCTCTTTCGCCGAGAATGCCTGACTGTAGAATCTTATTGCTTCGGCGCAATTCTTGAACATCAAGTACGGCTGAATGCTGTGATAGCCGTCCGGAATCGGTTTTACTTCGGGCATTGATTACTCCTCGTCTTCACCTGTGATTGTTGCGCATCAGGCGCGAGTCCGGATTGTAAAAAATTGACCCTCGTGCCGGTTCCGAACAGATCAGATCAAGGGCACATGATTGAGATGAGGCGTGGCCGCGGATAGATAAGCCTGGGGAGATAGTCCGGAGAACGATCGAAAATCATGGATGAAATGGGGCTGATCATAGTATCCGCATTCCAGGGCAACTTGAGCCCAATCGATAGATTGCGCCTGGTGAACGGTCTGGAGTACCTGCTGGAAGCGCCGCACGCGGCAGAAAACTTTGGGCGGAAGACCAACCTGTCCCCGGAATAGCTCGACGAAGCGCCGCGGACTCAAACCAATCCGATCGGTAACAGCGGCGACTCGGGCGGTATGTGCCGAAGCCCGGAATTGAGTTAGTGCGTAAGTTACCGCCGGATGTAGTTCAGGAGGGCGGACTAACCGGTCTAACAAGCATCGCTCCAGGGTCGCGAACATCGCGTTTACAGTCGGACTGGCCAGAAGCTGCTCGCGGATTTCACTCGCACCGCCGCGCCACAGATAGTCCAGATCGACCGCTGTATTTTCCGCCTCGCAAGCCGGCATACGGAAGAACGGAAAGGCGCCCCCCGGCTTGAACTGGATTCCGATAACACGTTCCTGCTGCTCCGTGTCGATGACGAAGCAATCGGATCGGGCGCCGGAAAGGACAGCACCGGAATAGCTTGCATAGCTTGTAAGGTCTTGCGCATCGTAGATGCGAATTGGGCTATCGCGCAGATTAAAGATAATCGACGGCTCGCCGTTTGGAAGAAGGCGCTCTTTGGAATGCGTTTGCGGCGCGCCTTCCCAGTACCAGAAACACCCCACCAATGAGGAAAGCGGCACCTTTGGAATGTATCTGCGGGATTCCATCGACTAACTCCTATGAAACCGGAGCTTCCAGCGGCTCCAGCATACCCTTCTCCAGAACCGTGCTCAAGGCAAGTGTCCTGGTTCCACCCTCATCGAAGAGCACCGTGATCTTGTCACCTTCCAGGCTCTTCACCACGCCCCGGCCTAACTGCTTATGTACCACGCGGGTGTGCGGCTCGAAGGGCAGTTCGGGGATTTTCTCCGGTTCGGGAACCCGATACATCTGCACCGGATCGGGCGGCGGGGGCGCCAGTTCAGTCGCGTGCTTTGCGGTACGCACAGCCTCAGGTTGCGTGCAGGTATCGCAGTTCCCGCAATGCGCCGCGGCTTTCTCGCCGAAGTAGCTCAGTAAGTACTCCCGCCGGCAAGTAGTGAGTTCGGCGTAAGCGCGCATTTGTTCGATACGCTTCAACTCGGCATCGTGCGTGCGCGTGACTTCAGCCGCGGCTTCTTCCGTGATTTCATGGAGCTGCTGCGGATCAGCCGCCGGCTTCACCTCGCCGGAAGGCGTGATCTCGACGGCCCCCGCATCCTCCAGCCGGTTCACCGTTTGTGTCAGCCGCGCGTGGGACAACTCGGTTTTCTGTTGAAGGTCGGCCATCGATACCGGTTCGGACGCCTCCAGAACGGCGAGCGCCACCTGCTCTAAGCGTTGGGGCGCGGCCTTCACGCTTCCCGCGAAAAACTTGTGGATCCCGAGATCTTCGGGGCGATAGAAAAGCAGCGCGCGCGCCGGCTTACCGTCGCGCCCGGCACGGCCGATTTCCTGGTAGTAAGCGTCCATCGAGTGCGGCGTATCGAAATGAAAGACGAACCGAACGTTCGACTTGTCGACACCCATTCCGAAAGCGGATGTCGCGACGATCACGTCCGTCTCGCCATTCATGAAGCTGTCCTGAATCGGACCGCGCTGCTTCGGCGTCATGCCGCCGTGATAGGCCACGGCGTTTACGCCGCGCTCGCCCAACGCGGCGGCGAGATCTTCCGCGTGTTTCCGGCTCGCAACGTAAACGATTCCCGGTTTGTCGGCATCTTCAACACGAGCGATGAGCAGTTCGCGTTTGGCCGCTTCATTCGGCGCCGTGTTCATGCCGAGCCAAATGTTCGGGCGATCGAATCCATGGACGAAAATAGAGGGGTCGCGCATCCCGAGCCGCCGGACGATTTCGTCGCGAACTTCAGCTGACGCCGTGGCCGTTAACGCCAGCGTCACCGGGTGGCCAAGTTGCTCGACCGCGCGCCCCAGGTTCAGGTAATCCGGGCGGAAATCATGACCCCACTCGCTGATGCAGTGCGCTTCGTCGACCACAAAAAGAGCCGGGTTCGCCGCCCGCACGCGCTCCAGCACATCCTGTTTACTAAGCTGTTCCGGGGTGAGGAACATGTACTCGATCTCGCCCTCTTCCAACTCTTCGAGCAGGCGCTCCTGATTGCGCGGGCTCACCGAAGAGTTAATGACGGCCGCGCCCCCGGCGTCCTGCTCTTCGAGCGAATCGACCTGATCCTTCTGCAGCGCAATCAGCGGTGACACGATCACGGCCGGACCGTTCAGTATCTGCGCGGCGATCTGATAGACGGCCGACTTGCCCGAACCGGTCGGCATGATGACCAACGTATCGCGCCGGGCGACGACCGACTCGATGGCTTCCTTCTGGCCGGGCCGCAAACTCCGGTAATCAAAGGTGTCCCGGGCAACTTGTTCGGGTGTCGGTTTCTTTTTGCGGGTGAGGCGCACGGCACCGACCGCAGCAACGCGAGTTCCATCGTGCGTCTGGGGTTCCGCCCCGGAAGCACCCGAAACTGTGGCGCCTTTCTGACGACCGGCGCCTCACCGCGGTCCATCCGCCCATCCCAGATCCTTTGATTGACCGTTGATTGACCCTCGAACTGTTCCGGTTTTCATAGAACACGTTTCTTACAGTACTTTTCAATACACATAGAATTGCTGTTATGAATTAGTATTATGAGACGCGCCCGTTCGGATGAATTCGATTGGAATTTCATCGATCGGGGGAAATCGCTTGAGGAGATTCTAATCTTGCTTCGAACCTTGGCAGTACCATTTGCGTTCGCCTGCGCCTTTACTGCTGCCGTGCCTTCCGGGGCCGCTGCGCAAACTCTTGACTTTACAAAGCTGTATGACTTTTCGGCAACGGGGAATCCCGCGGTTGTATCTCAGCCGGTCGGCGCTCCCGTGCTGGGCCCCTTCGGGAAATTTTACGGGGTTTCCTACTACGGCGGCCCGAACACTTGTGGAACGGTGGGACAGCCATGCGGAACATTCTTCGATCTGACACCGCCCGCCTCCCCCGGTGACCCCTGGACCGAAACAACGATTTATGAGTTCCAAACTCACGAGGATGGATTGGCGGAGAACGCGAACCCCATCTATTACAACGGTGTTTTCTACGGAACAACCTACGGTGGAGGCTGTCCTAGCCCAGGCTACTGCAACGGAACGATCTACTCGATTGCTATTCACGCGGGGAAAACTGCGACAAAGACGACGCTGTATGGTTTCCAGGGTGGAATCGATGGGTCACGCCCCACTTTCCTGACCGTGCTGAACGACAACATCTACGGGATCACTAACTTCGGTGGAAGCACCAACGCCGGCGTCGTTTTCGAGCTCTCCGGCTCCCCACTCACCGAAACGGTGATTCATACCTTCGATGGGGCTGCGGAAGGCTCTTACCCGCAGTACATCGTCCCTTACAACGGCGATTTATACGTCTCGCTGGCTTACAGCGGCCTGTACGAGGGCGGGACGATAGTGAAGCTCACGCCGCCGGTCTCTCCGTCCACGACTTGGACTTCGACGGTTATCTTCTCCTTCGGAGGTCCTGAAAGTATCGCATGGAATCCGGAAGGATTTAGCTTCGGCCTTAACGGAAACATCTACGGTTCTCTGGAGCTTGGGGGAGGCGGGCCTTGCACTTCGATCTATGGCCGCTATCCGGGATGCGGAGCGATCTTCGAGCTTCAGCCAAGCGGTTCGGGCTGGACCTATACTCAGATCTACGGTTTTCAGGATGGAACCGACAGCGGTTCTCCGTATGCACCGCCCGTGTTCGACGGCAGCGGCAATATTTATGTGAGCAGCACCGGAACGAAGATTTCACCGAAGAGTTACGGAGCGATTCTGGAGCTGTCTCCTGCGGGTTCAGGTTACACGCCCACGGTGATCCATACGTTCGCCGACGGCGGTGGGGCGGATCCGGCCGGAATGTTGACCAGCGAGTCGGGTAATTTGTATGGATTTGCGACTTACGGCGGCACCGGAAACAACGGCACATTCTTTAGTTTGTCGCCGGCGCCATAAAGCTTCTCCACTTATTCGAGCGGCTTGTTCGAGGGTAGGAGATTCGCTCTCCTACCCTATAATGGTCGGTGTTGCGATTCCGACGCAGCCTTCCGATTGCGCTGTTGTGTTTCGATCTGTTTGCCCAAACCTCGCCCGGCGTGCAACAGCTGGAAGCCGCGGGGCGGGCGAAATGGACGGCCCGCGATGTCAACGGGGCGCTGGTCATCTATCAACAACTGGCGCAGTTGGTTCCACGTTCCGCCGAGTATCAGGATCAGGTAGGGTTCCTCCTGGGCGCCAGCAATCGAACCGCGGAGGCTATCCCTTACTTCCGGCGTGCCACGGAACTTGATCCGCATGCGGCCAAGTATTGGTTTCACCTGGGAGCCGCGGAGTCATTCAGCCAACAGCCGGATGCTGCCATAGAGCACCTGCAAAAAGCCGTCGCTCTGGCTCCGACGGTGGCGGAGTACCGTTCCCGTCTGGGGATTTTCTACAACGAACTCGGCCGTTATGAGGACGCTGCCCCGCAACTGATCAAGACCGCGAAAGCGCTTCCTTCCAATGCGCAGGTCTGGAGCGCTTTGGGGCTCGCGCTACAGAAGCTAGGCCGGTTCGCCGAGTCCCGCGACGCTTATAGTAAAGCCGTTGCACTCGACCCGAAAGACGATCTTGTTCGGAATAACTACGGCACCGTACTAGTCAAGGCCGGCGACTCAGCGGGTGGTCTCCGGCAGTTTCATAAAATACTCGAGCACGATCCCGATAACGTGAACGTGCTTGTCAATGTCGGTTACGCTTACATCGGGGCCGGCGAATACAAGGAAGCGATCAGCGCGTTATCCGATGTCGCCAGGCGCCATCCGGATGTAGCCGCGATTCGTTACGACCTCGGCGTGGCATACAAGCAAACCGACGATTTGGCGAACGCGCGAGAGCAATTAGAGAAGGCCGTGCAATTGGAACCCTCTCTGGCGGAGGCGCACTACACGCTGGCTCTGACCTATGTGGATTCCGGCGAGCCGGAGAAAGCGATCGAGCAGCTCCAGCTAGCTGTGGACCAGCGGCCGGACTATACCGACGGCTGGTATCAGCTGGGTACGATCCTGCAGCAACAGGGCGATGTGGATGGCGCGATCGCCGCACTTACAAAGACCGTTGCGCTCGACGGAACCGATGACGGAGCCTATAACTCGCTGGGCTTGCTTCTTCGTAAGCGCGGCGATCTGGAAGGGTCAAAGGCCGCTTTCGCCAAGGCGGCGGAAGTACGCGCGGCGAAGTTACAGGCGAAAGAACAGTCCATTCGCGAGGGTGCCGCGCGCATAAGCAAGTAAGTCAGAACAGATTTCCAGCGACGTGCAGAGCTGCCATGCGAGCTTTCTCACGAAGCTTGTCTCGCGAGAGATGCCGATCGTCCGTCGTTACTTCGATTTGGAAGTGTTGCTCTCGCACTCTTCCAAATACCGCCTCGACTACCTGGTTCGCAGCGCTGGTAACGCTACATGCGTGAGCTTCGTTGCCAATGGCTCTCAGAGGGAGCGGGGCAGAACCGCACTCCGGACGGCCGGTCTTGGCGGCGACCACAACCTCAATTCGCAGCGACATCTTTGCCGCCTTCGACTGCGCGGAGAATACGCAGGTTGTGCTCGCGGATTCATGAGTAACATTCAGTTCGACAGGCGTTCCCAAGATACCCTCGGCCGTCGCCGCGTTGAGCCAGGGGCAAGTCTCGCCGGCTATCGCGATCAAGGGCGCGAGCAGAACGGCAAGCAGCCCGGCTACCCGGATCATGACTTCCTGGCTGGAACCAAAATCTCGGCCTTGAGTATCTTGCCGCCTTCCTGGAGCAGGTAAGAGCGATTGACCTCCAGATTTTCAAAGTGGTCCACCTGTCCGCTTAACCAGCGCACTTCAACGGAGTCTACCTTGGTGGCCTGATCTAATCCGAAGTGCATCCGCATATCGTTTTGGGAGAAGTAACTGCCGCCGCTTCGCAGTTCGTCCATTTGGGTCAAGGGTTTCGGCGCGTTGGGCTTGGTTTTGGCGACAACGATGACCCGGCTCCCGATGCCGGTGCGATTCGACTTCACACCCGCAAGCTTGATCTTGATCCAGTTGCGTTTCCATGTAGAGTCGCAGCGGAGTACCTGCGGCACGGCATTCACGCAGTTCACGATGATGTCGATCGCCCCATCATTGTTGTAATCGCCGAACGCACATCCGCGGGCGGGCGCGTTTTCCAATATCCCCGGGCCGCCCTGATCCGTCACTTCTTCAAAGCGCCCGTTCTGTAGATTGCGGTATAGATACTTGTGCTCGGCATACTTCAAGTCGGTCTTCGAGCGATCGACCTCCGGATAGACATGACCGTTGGACATCAGGATGTCGAGCCAGCCATCGTTGTCCATGTCGAAGAACCCGACGCCCCAGCCCAGCAAGCGCGTATTGACTCCTAGGCCGCTCGGATAGGTGCGGTCCTCGAAGTTGGCGTCGCCCAGGTTTGTATAGAGTGAGTCGGTATCTCCCGCGAAGTTCGTCTTGACTACATCCAGGTTGCCGTCGCGGTTGTAATCCCCGATCGACACACCCATCCCGGCCTGAGGCTTTCCTTCGGGCGATAGAGCAGCGCCGGACTCGATGGCGATGTCTTTGAATGTGCCGTCTTTCTGGTTCTGGTAGAGCGTCGCCGTGGTTGAATCGTTAGCGACGTAGATATCGGGCCAGCCGTCGTTATCGAGGTCGGAAGCAGCGACGCTCAACCCGTAAGTGCCGGCCGTT
>NZ_CAJCHS010000452.1 GCF_903970205.1 Nevskia soli
TTGCGGTAGATCTTGGTCTCGGGCGAGTTGAGGTATTTGGGCTGATCTTCGGGATCGAGAGCGCGTCCGCCGAAAGCGATGGGCTTGCCGCTCTCATTGTGGATGGGAAAGATCAGGCGGTTTCGAAAGCGTTCGTAGAACGAGCCGTCCTCACGCTTGAGGAGCAGGCCCGAGTCTTCCATCTCCTGCGGGGTAAAATTCTCGCGCTGCAGCACGCGCGTGATGACGCCCGACGGGGCGTATCCGATGGCGAAGGCAGCGGCGGCATCGGGCGTGACGCCGCGCTTTTCGAGATAGCCGCGCGCCTGGCGTCCGGCATCGCTGTTGAGCTGGCGGCGGAATTCGGCTTCGGCGATTTCGTGAATGCGGTAGATCGCGGCGCGGGCTTTGGTGTCGTCATCCGAGAACGCGGTGCGCTTCGGCATCGGGATACCAAAGCGCTCCGATAGGGACTTGATCGCCTCGTAGAAGCTGAGGCTTTCGTACTTCATGACGAAGCCGATGAGGTCGCCGCCTTCGCCGCATCCGAAGCACTTGAAGAACTGATGCTGCGGGTTCACCGAGAACGACGGTGTCTTCTCGTTATGGAACGGGCACAAGCCGGTATAGCGCGTGCCGACCTTCTTGAGGCGCACGTATTCGCCGATTACGGTGACGATATCGACCGACGATTTGAGCTGTTCGACGAATTCCATGCGCGAGTGGCGGGGGAGGTTCCATTATCGCGCTTGGGGTAAAGGGTGGAGTGGCGGTTCATGGATCGGAGATCCGCGACCCGGTTCACACTTTCGTAAGGTTGGATTCCGCAGAACGAGCCGTGGTGGATTCAGACCCCTATCAGCGGCTTTGAAACCGACATCCGCTTGCGATGACGTATCTGGTGTATCCGGGTGCGTGTCATACCCGGTTTGAACACTGCCTCGGCGTGATGGAACTTGCTTCGCGGATTTTCGACGTTGTCACCCAGCCAGCCAACGTTCACCCTGAAATTCCTCGGGGTGTGGTCCTATTGCCGGCTCTCTCGATCTCGCGTATTGGCGGCAAACGGCTCGGATGGCTGCGCTCTGTCACGATCTGGGCCATCTGCCTTTCTCATTCCTGCAGGATTCCGGTTCGTCTTATACCGCCATGGACCATTTTCGTTCGACCTTCGGGAGCAGCTCTTCGAGATGGAAGCGAGCAGAGAGGTCCCCAGCGTTTTCGAAACCCTCTGCGCCAGCCACTCGGCAAGCGTGACGAGACATTCCATCGCCGGTGAAACGTACAGATTAGGCGCACCCATCCCGTGCTGCTCACTTACCTAATCGCAGCTTAACTTCCGGCCATTCGCCGTGCAGAATCGAATAGCGAGCTGAGTCTCGCGGAGTAAAATCGGCCGCCATGCGATGCGCCCGAAGCACGCCTTCAAACTTCCCGCCGATTCGCTCGATCGCTCTCCGCGAGCGCTCGTTGCGCACGTCGGTATGCAAGCAAACCCGCAGCACGCCCCAGACTTCGAACGCGTGAGTCAGCATCAGAAGCTTCGCCTCGGTATTCGCGCCTGTGCGGATCGCGGAAGCCGCCAGCCATGTATACCCGATCTCACAGGCGTCCGGATGTTCGCGGCCCTGCCTCGGATGTTCGGGCGGCCACGCCCAATGCTCGATATTCCAAAAGCGCGTCGACCCGATCGCCTCGCCGTCGCGTTGACGCACGATCGCGAAAGGCAGGGCCGTTCCCGAATCCCGCCAACTCAAGGCGGTCTCGACATACCGGGTCATCTCCGGCACGCCTTGCGGGACCAGACTCCACTCATAAAGCGATCGAATCGGCCGCCGCCGCACCCGCCAAGCCCGGAATGTGCCTGACGTCAAGCGGCTCGATCCGAACGTGCTCGCCGGCCAATGTGAACGGTTCGATCGCCATCCACCGTCAATTATCCGTGAGCAGATGAACCCCGCGGGTCCCCTCAACTTCGAACGCAAGTTCGAGCAACACCAGGAGCATGGGTCTCCTTCCGGGATCGCGCCGTTAACCTGAAAGCCGGCGAAATGTTCGTCGTCCCCAAAGGCGTCGAACACAAACGGTTTGCGCCGATCGAGGCCAAACTGCTGCTCCTGATCGCTCTGGATATAGCTCTCGCATTCGGCTAGTCACCGGCCTCGCCTAAGCGGAATTCCATTTCCCGTCAGGTACTTAGCCTTTAATTAAGCCGCCGGTCCGCCGGGTAGCGTTTACCCTCAAACCAGAGATCGGGGCCAGCCGTTGTGGCCGGTTCGTCCCGAAATCCGAAAGCCCGCTTATTCTGCCTTTCACGGAGTCAAATCCGAAGCGGGCTTTCTTCTCTTTGGTCACAAGATTCTTCGCCCACGCTCACAAGCTCGCGGATTGCTCACAAAGGAACCCTCGTTGCGAATCATCATTGCTTTCAAAAACCCCAAGGTCGATAATCCGCAGGCCTCTCATATCGGATTAGGCGTCACCGCCGGTAACGCGGCCGAAGTTCTCGTGGAACACGGGTTCAATGCCGATGCGCTTCCCGTCGTGGATGGTTACTATGTCCGCGATAAGTTGCGGCAAAATGGCTGGCCCGGCGTGACTCACGTTGTACTCTGCGCGCCTTATATCGACACTCCGTTCCTCGAATCCCTCTGCCGCGAGTTTCCGCGCATCCAGTTTGCTGTGGTCTTTCATAGCAACGTCGGCTTCCTGCAGGCTGATAAGTGGGCGGTCAAAGTCATGCGCGAACAGATGGAGCTGGAACGCCGCATCGGTAACTTCCACTTAGCCGGTAACTGCGAGAAGTTTTGCGATGCCGTGACGGCCACTTATGGCGCGGCATGTACTCTACTACCCAATCTTTACTATCTGGACGGGCCCATTGAGCGTCAACGGCAGCCGTGGGCGGGCGGCGATCTCCAGATCGGCATTTTTGGAGCGACCCGCTTGCTGAAGAATCTCATGACGGCCGCCTGGGCAGCCATCCAGATCGGCCGCGAGTTCAACGTCCCAACGACCATTCACATTTCGTGCGGCCGCGAAGAAGGCGGTTCGGGCGTCCTGCAGTGCGTCCGCGAGATGTGTGCGAACGTCGGCGGTATCCATCTCATTGAGGAATCCTGGCAGCCATGGCTGGAATTCCGCCGCATCATCCGCCGCATGAACCTCATGATGCAGCCCAGCTTTACCGAAAGCTTCAACGGAGTCACGGCCGACGGCATCGCGGAAGGCGTCCCCAGCGTCGTCTCCCCCGCGATTGACTGGGTGCCGAAAAACTGGATGGCGAACCCGGACGATGCCGTCGAGATCGCGGCCGTCGGGAAGCGCCTGATCCGCGACCGCAACGCCCCGCGCGATGGCTATCGCGCTCTCGCCAGGCACAACGCCGCGTCCGTGGACGCGTGGCGCCGCTATCTGGCCAGCTAAGAGCTCTTGGTAGTCGAAGACACCGCTTGCTGACGCGCGCGGCTCTGTACTCGGTGCGGCTCTGTACTCAGTGCGGCTCTGCAGCCGGTAAGTTACCTGGCTGCGAGGGCGCCTGGACTGCCCCTCCGCTACCATGTGAGGGACACTGCCCCACGGGGCTCCTATGCGCATTGCTTCCAAGGCTCCCTGCCGCGTCGATCTGGCCGGCGGCACCCTCGACATCTGGCCGCTTTACCTGTTTCACGATCAACCTGTAACCATCAATTTCGCCGTCAACCTCTACGCCAAGTCGGCGATAACGGTTCGTGACGACCGCCGCATCGTGCTCGCCTCGCGCGATCTCAACGCGCGCGAGAAATTCGAGTCGATCGATGAGATGCGATCCGCGCTCCGCCGCGCGAAGCCGAGCCTGCAGCTAACCCTTCTCGCTCAGGCTCTCGATTTCTTTGCGCAAGGCAGCCCCGCACTCCCCGGCCTCACCATCGAAACCGAATCCGAAGCCCCGGCCGGAGCCGGTATCTCGGGTTCCTCCGCTCTTCTGATCGCGCTCTCCGCAGCCCTCAACCGGCTCACCGGACGCCGCTACTCTCTGGAACATCTCCGCCGCATCTCGCAGAACATCGAAGCGCGCGTGATCCGCGTCCCCACCGGCGCGCAGGATTATTATCCGGCGCTTTACGGCGGTGTATCGACCATCGAGCTTTTGCCCGAAGGTCTCCGCCGCACCGCAATCGACGTTGATCCGAACGAACTCGATAGCCGTTTCGTCCTTGCTTATACAGGCGAGCCGCGGAACTCCGGTATCAACAACTGGGAAGTGATGAAAGCGCATATCGACGGGGATCGCAGGGTGCATCGCAATTTCGACTTGATCGCCGCCATCGCCAATCAGATGCGCTGCGCCCTGCTGCGCCGCGATTGGACCGAAGCCGGCCGTCTGCTGCGCGAGGAGTGGGCCCATCGGAGAAGGAACTTGCCCGGGATTACGACTCCACTGATTGATCGGCTGGTAACCGCAACGCGTCGCGCCGGAGCAACGGGAGCGAAAGTCTGCGGCGCCGGCGGTGGAGGCTGCGTCCTGTTCCTGATCGATCCCGAAGCCCGCGAACGCGTCGAGCGCCTGATCCTCGCCGAAGGCGCGACCGTGCTCGCCACGCGCGTAGCCGCCCGGGGCGTCCGCACCACTGTATCGTGACCCGCGACCCTATCCAGCCCCTGATCCGGGCCGGCGTGTACATCATCCTCTGCTACGCGCCGGTCTTCTTTTTCGGATGGCTGTTTCTGTTTGTCGGCAACCTGCTGGCCGGCTCGATCCTCGCCATCTTTTCGTTTTCGCTGTTCGCCAACTTTCTGTGCCTCCGCATTTTCGAAGAAAAAGGCCTGGAGGCAATGGCTATGCCCGCCAATCGTCCGGCGCTCTTCAACGCGCTGACCGGGACAGCCCTTGGCCTGTTAGCCGCCCTCCTTGTTGTGCTTCCCCCTCTGTGGATCGGCCACGCCCACGAAATCGCGGTCTCCGGCGCGCGCGCCAACTGGCGCGAGCAGATGTTCGTTCCGTTCATGCTCCTGCTCGGCGCGGCCGGTGAAGAAATCCTGTTTCGGGGCTTCGGCTTTCAGATCCTGCTTCGCGCGTTCGGGCCGTGGAGCGCTGTTCTCCCCATCGGCGTCCTGTTTGCCCTGATGCACAGCAATAATCCGAATACTTCGCTGCTCGGTCTCGCAAATACGGCCGGGTTCGGGATCCTCTTCGGTTACGCATTCGTCCGCTCGCACGATATCTGGTATCCCCTCGGCATGCACTTCGGCTGGAATCTGACGCTGCTTCTGCTGGGCGCGAACATCAGCGGAATCGCCATGCACGTCACGAACTACACGCTTTCGTGGACGCGTCCCGACGTCCTCTGGTCGGGCGGCGACTACGGCCCTGAAGCCAGCCTGCTCACCACCCTCGCTCTCGCGGTCCTGGCCGTCGCCGTGTGGAAGCTGCGAATCTTCCGCCAGCGTGCGATCCTATTAGACGATCCACGAAACGCGGAGTGAAACATGACTCGGCTGTTGCTCTTCGGCCTCACCGCTCTTCTTGCCGTTCCCGCATTTTCCAGTCAAGACCGGCTCACCGATACCGAAAAGATCGAACTCGTCCGCAATCTGACTGCGGAGTATGCGATCACCAAGGAAACACTACCGCGCTCCAAGAAGCCGCTCGATTTCGACGCCTCCGGCAAGTACGACCAACCGAAGTGGGCCGCGCTGATTCGCGATAACGGCCCCGCCGCGCGTCTGGGCGATCAGGTCCAGATCACCAAACTGGTCATCGAGAAGGAGCGCATCCTGTTCGAGATCAACGGCGGCAACAAGAACAACAGCCACTGGTACGATCACGTCTCCGTGGGCATGGGCGGCCCGAATGGGGGCGGTATGAGCCCGGTGGGTCACGGCAACGCGACGGCAACCACCGGCACCATCATCGCGCTCGACTTCCACCAACCGATCGGCGAACTCGATTCGACCGAGATCAAGAAACTTCTTCAACCTTTATTCGACTTCGATAAACATTCCGCCACCAAACTCTACTCCGAGACGCTTCCTCCGGAAATCCGCAAGGCCATCGCGGACAAGCGCGCTCAGGCCGGAATGGATCGCGATCAGGTGCTGCTTGCGCTTGGCCATCCGGATCGCAAGGTGCGGGAAACCAAGGACGGCGATGAACTTGAAGACTGGATTTACGGCCACCCGCCCGGAAAAATCACGTTCGTCACCTTCAACGGCAGCAAAGTGGTGAACGTGAAAGAGTCGTACGCCCAGCTCGGCGCCGAACAGGCCAACCCCATCGAGTCGCCCCGCTGAAAAACTCTTTATTGCGACGCCGTGGTTTGCGAGAATAACGCGATGACCGAAAAGATCGCGTTCCTTCGACACAGCCTCGCGACCGCCGCCTATCGTGGAAACAAAGCCGTGCGCGGCGCTCCGCCCGAATTTGCCGATTTCAAAGCCGCCCCGGATATCCGTACCCCGGTGCAGATCCTGGCCCATGTGGGCGATCTCTTCGATTGGGCGGTTGGCCTGACGCGGAGGGAACAAGTCTGGCATGACTCCAAGCCTCTCCCGTGGAAAGAGGAAGTCGCCCGCTTCCACGCAGGACTTAAAGCCTTTGACGACGCGCTGACCAACGCCGACCCCGACGCAGTTGACGCCGAGCGCATCCTGCAAGCGCCCATTGCCGACACGCTGACGCACATCGGCCAGATCGCGCTGCTGCGCCGCATGGCCGGCGTCCCGATTCGCGGCGAAAACTATTTCAAAGCCAACATTCGCACCGGCGTCGTGGGACCCGAGCAGGCCGATTCCGATTTCGAGTTCGATTAAACCGGGGACCGCCAATGAAACCGCAAACAGCTTTGATCGGGGCCGCCGGGGCGATTGGAAACAGCATCGCCGCCGCGATGCGGTCTCAGGGTACGGAGTACCGGGTGGTGGGCCGCGACCGCGCCGGTCTGGAGAAATCCTTCGGAACCGATCGCCTCGCCGAGATCGTCACCTGGAATCCGGATGACCCCGCTTCGGTGCGCACCGCGTGTCGTGGGATGGATACGCTGATCTACCTGGTCGGCGTACTTTATAACCACTTTGAGCTGCATCCTCAGGTAATGCAGAAGACGCTGGACGGAGCGATTGCCGAGGGCGTCAAGCGCCTCGTGCTGATTGGCACCGTGTACCCGTATGGCAGGCCGGTTCGTGCAACCGTGACCGAGGCGCATCCCCGCGAGCCTCACACGTTCAAAGGAAAAATGCGAAGGGCGCAGGAAGATGTTCTCCTGGCGGCTCATGCGGCCGGTAAGATCCAGGGAACGATTCTGAGACTACCGGACTTCTATGGTCCCGGAGTTAAAGCTAGTTTCCTGGACTCGTTGTTTCAAGCGGCGGCTAAGGGTGGGACGGCCAATCTGGTCGGCCCCATTGACGTTCCGCATGAGTTCGTCTATGTGCCCGATGTGGGGCCGGTGGTGCTTGCCTTAGCTGATAAGCCGGAAGCTTACGGTAAGTGGTGGAACTTAGCCGGCGCGGGTTCCATCACGCAGCGCGAGATCGTGAATCAGGTCTTCGCGCTGGCCGGACGGAAACCGAAGATTCGGGTCGTGGGTAAGACGATGCTCCGTTTGCTCGGGCTATTCGACCCGATCATGCGCGAGTTGGTGGAGATGCATTACTTAGTGACCAATCCCGTGTTGATGGATGACAGCGCGCTGCAGCAGTTGCTGGGCGGGGTTCACAAGACCCCCTATGCGGACGGGATACGCGCTACGTTTGAGAGCTATCGAAAGGCGTGAGGCGGATCCCAAACTGCTGCTCCAGGTCATAAGAGATCCCGTGGACAGTGCCTTGACCGTTGGCGATGGTGAGTTTGCGGCATCGTATATCGTCGACAAAAGCTGCTTTGGCTGCTTCCGCTCTCCGAATCGAGATGATTTGCAGACGCGCGACTTCACTTACCAGGGGATCGGAATGCGACGGGAGCTTCGCGAAATCGCCCAAGATTAACATGCGCGTCTTGTTCTCGATGCTTCCGTTCTGGACCGCGATGTCGAACATCAGCGCCAGCGCGCGTTCCGTGACCACTTTGTACTCGGCGCATAGCGCCAAAGCCGTCCGTTGATAGTTTGTCGCATGCGCCAGTTGGATGGCCTGAAACTCGGGCGTGCGTCCTAATGCGGAAAACAGTCCTTTCCAGGGTTCGTAGACAGCGAAGGTATGAGGGTCTTGAATGGAAGCGGCCCAGTTGAGTTGATTCTCTACGGATGCGTCTAACATCGTCTGAAGCCCGCCCAGGTTATCGTGAAAGACCGACTGCATCACCTCAGCATGTTGATCCAGCATGGCCGACAACATGGGTTGCAGCGTAGCCTGACCGAGGTTCCATTGCAACGCTCCGAAGCTGATGCCCTGACCATCGAAGTTGCCATTCAGCGCTGAGAAGCATTCGGGAGCGCCGCGGGACGTTTCGAAAGACCCGGTCAGTGCGAGGCAGCGGCTGGCAATCGGTCGCGCCAGCATTTGATTTTCGATCGAGGTCTGGTCCGGAAATAAGAGCTGCCAGGTCGCTTCATCGACGATGCCGTTGATTGGAAGACCGCGCGACGCCTGCAGGTTCTTGGTCGCGCTTTGGACGCCGCCGCCGAAGATCCCGTCGATGGCGCCGGTGTACAGGCCGAGATCCTTCAGCCGTTGCTCCAGTTGACGCACTAATGGACCGCTGGAGCCTAAAGACAAAACCAAGACAAAACCATCCCGCCCCTACTCTAACAGGAGTAGGGTCAGTTTGAAGTCAATCCA
>NZ_CAJCHS010000453.1 GCF_903970205.1 Nevskia soli
GTTCATCTGTAAATGTGCACAATGATAGGCACCAGTGAGGAGCTATCCCCTAATGCCTACGCCCGCCAAGAAAAAGTCAAAGAAACAATCAAAGCAGCACCCCACGACGCATCCAGTTTCCAAACACCCGAAGGGCGTAACGGCAACTGGTGATCCGGTGTTTGCTCAGCCCGTCCCCAGTCCCGACCCGACTAGCTTCGCCGATCCGGTGACCGATCAGAATGAAACCGAGGTTGCGTCCGTGGAAGCGGTCCCGCAGCCGGCAGGCGGTACGGTGGAACCATTGCTGACGCTGGCGGCAATCCTGGGGAGCAATGGAAAAGCGGCCACAACGGCCATCCAAAATGCTGGACAAATTGTTTTCCACTGCGTTGGAGACACCGGCAGCGTGCAGGGCCCGCAAACTCAGTCGCTGGTCGCAGACAAGATGGTCAGCGATTTTAAGGAGGCACACTCCGCGGATGTTCCCGTGTTTTTTTATCACCTCGGTGATGTCGTCTATTACTTTGGCGAAGCGGCGTATTACTACGACCAGTTCTACGAACCCTACCGCAACTATCCCGCGCCGATAATCGCCATCCCTGGAAATCACGATGGCGTCGTTTACTCCGGAGATCCGGAGCCGACGCTTAATGCCTTCTTACAGAACTTTTGCACCGCGGCGCCCGCACCCGCGCCGGATGCGGGCGGCTTGCTTCGCACCACGATGATCCAACCCGGCGTGTACTTCACCCTCGAAGCTCCATTCGTCCGGATACTGGGCGTTTATAGCAATGTGCTGGAGGATCCAGGAGTCATCTCGGACGAGAACGGAACAAACACAGTACTCGATGAGCGCCAGGTTACCTTCCTTTCCGCCGCTCTGGTGCGCGTGAAGAGCGATAACTTCACCGGCGCCGTCATCATCGCCGTACATCATCCGCCGTTTACCGGCGGGTCGGAACATGGCGGCAGTCCGATGATGTTAGCGGATATTGACCGTGCCTGTGAGACGGCCGGGGTCTGGCCCCACGCCGTTTTTTCCGGGCATTCGCACAACTATCAGCGATTCACCCGGACGATCAATAACCTGGAGATTCCGTTTATAGTGGCCGGGTGCGGAGGTCATTCGCCGCTCTCCAGCATGAGTGGGACTTACCGGACTCCTTTCAAGATCGATGACACGCTGACGCTCGAAAGCTACGACGATACGGACTATGGTTACTTACGGGTCGTAGTTACTGCCGAAACCATGCGCATCGAGTTTCATCCCCAGGCCGACGGCGCGGCCACGAAGACTCCGGATGACGTCGTGACGATTACGCTCGCCGATCACACCGTAAGCTAACGTAAAGCGATACACTGTCGCGAGGAGATCCACAAATGAAAACACCCGCTCTCGTCGCCTTGGCCGCCGCGGTCGTGGGAGCCCCCGCCTACTCGCAGGACATCGTGAAATCGACCATCGTCAAACACCTGGAAACATCGAAGGCTTTTACGATCAAAGTCGCCGAAGCCATGCCGGAAGCAGGTTTCGATTTCAAGCTCACGCCGCCACAGATGAGTTTCGCCGGTCAGATGACGCACCTGGCTCAAGGATTGAGTTACTTCACCAGCTCGTTCACCGGTGCGAAACCGAATCCGGGCAAGCCCGCGTCCATGAACAAGGCCGATGTAATTGCGTTTGTGAACAGTTCGTTCGATAAGGCTATCGCGCTGGTGTCGGGCCTGACTCATGAACAACTGGCTAAGACCTATAAGGGTGAAGAGGGTGAGCAGTCGGGGCTCGATCTGCTGCTTGGTATGCTCGATCACACCACGCATCACCGCGCGTCGGCCGAGATGTACCTCCGAGCCAAAGGAATCACGCCGCCGGAATATCAGTACTAACCGGCGGTCGTTCTAAGCTGCATATAGATGAAATTTTTAATGGTATTGGTGTGCGCGCTCGCTGCCCTGCCCTGCCGGGCCGGCGCGCAGGATTCGGTCCATGGGATCAATGTGTCCAACATGGACCGCTCGGTCAAGCCCGGCGATGACTTCTTCGCGTACTGCAACGGCAGCTGGATCAAGCGTACGGAGATCCCACCCGACCGCGGCGGCATCGGCGTCTTCACCGCACTTGACATCCTGAGTAACAAGCGCATGGCCGATCTGATCGCTGAGATCTCGAAGGGCAGCGGTCCGCGGCAGGTAGCTGACCTATATAACTCCTACATGGACGAAGCCGGGATCGAGGCGAAAAGCGTCGCGCCGCTTCGTCCACACTTAGACGCCATCGCCGCGATCACGAATAAACGCGAACTCGCCCGAACGCTAGGCGCAACCCTGCGTGCCGATGTTGACGCGCTCGATAACACCAACTTCCACACGCCGAACCTATTCGGGCTGTGGGTGGCTCCGGGCTTCAACGATTCCGAGCATTACGCGGCGTACCTGCTGCAAGGGGGCCTGCAGATGCCGGACCGTGAATACTATCTGGCGGATAGCGACCGCATGCGCGACATACGGACGAAGTATGCGACCCATGTGGCAACCATGCTGAAGCTCGCGGGCTTTTCCGATCCCGACAATCGAGCCGCGCGCGTGATTGCGCTGGAGCACTCCATTGCGGAAACGCATCTGACCCTGGCCGAAGATCAGGACGTACACAAAGCGAATAACACATGGGCGCAGTCGGACTTCACGTCCAAGGCTCCCGGACTTGACTGGGCTGAGTACTTTCGCGGCGCGGGGCTTGCCAAGCAAGCGAGTTTCATCGTCTGGCAGCCCTCCGCATTTACAGGGGAATCGGCGCTTGTGGCCTCCGTTCCGTTGGACACATGGAAAGATTGGTTGGCTTTTCATCTGGTTGACGCTTATGCGGGCGTGCTTCCAAAGGCTTTCGCGGATGCGAGCTTCGACTTCTTCGGAAAGACACTTTCCGGTACTCCGGAACAGCGGCCGCGCTGGCAGCGAGGGGTAGCAGTGGTCAACGAGTTTCTCGGCGACGAAGTCGGGAAGCTCTACGCGCAGCGCTATTTCCCTCCCGAGGCAAAAACCGAGGCGCAGGCCATGGTGAGTAACATCATTGCGGCCTTCCGCAAGCGCATTGACGCGCTTACCTGGATGGATCCATCGACTAAGGCGGAGGCGCAAGCCAAGCTATCGACTTTGTATGTGGGCGTCGGTTATCCGGATAAGTGGCGCGATTACTCGGCTTATAACGTAAAAGCCGGCGACATCTTCGGTAACATCTGGCGTGGCGAGTTATTCGATTATGACCGTCAGGTGGCGCGTCTGGGCGGTCCCGTTGATCGCAAGGAATGGTCGATGGAGCCGCAAACGGTAAACGCGGTCAATCTTCCGCTCAAGAACGCGCTCAGTTTTCCCGCAGCCATTTTGCAGCCGCCTTTCTTCGATCCGCTCGCCGCGCCCGCCGATAATTATGGGGCGATCGGCTCAATCATTGGTCACGAAATCAGCCATACCTTCGACACCGAAGGCAGCGCTTTCGATTCGAAGGGCCGCGTTCGTAACTGGTGGACGGCCTCCGACCTGGCCCACTTCGAAGCCGCGACGGCACAACTCGCCGCGCAGTACAGCGCTTACAAACCATTTCCCGACCTTTCCGTAAATGGCAGGCAGACACTAGCCGAAAATATAGCGGACGTGGCCGGCATTTCCGCCGCTTACGATGGCTATCGCGCGGCTATGGCCGGGAAGACTACAACGCGTATTGATACTTTCAACGGCGACCAACAGTTCTTTATCGCTTTTGGTCAGAACTGGGGATCGAAGACGCGAGAAGCGTCTCTACGGCGCCAAGTGGCAACCGATCCACATGCGCCGGCGGAATACCGCGCTGCCACGGTCCGTAACATTGACGCCTGGTATAACGCCTTTGACGTACAGGCCGGAGAGAAACTGTATTTACCGCCCGCGGAGCGGGTTCGTATCTGGTAAGCCGAGCGCGTTCGTATCTGGTAAGGTTACTTCACGCTCGGACTATCATCCGCGGGTAAGTCGCCGAGCGCGTATTGAATGCCGGCCATCATGTGAAGAAGGAAAGGACGCCAGAAGAACACGTTCTCATCGTGCCCGTGTGCTTCGTAAAAGACGCGTCCGTTACCCACACGCTGAATATAGCTCAGGGCGTAATCTCCGTCCGTCCGCTTGTTGGCGGCGGGTTCCTTGGCTTTGTCTTCCGCGCTCATCCTGGCATAGTTAATGCTTGTTAGAACGTGAACGCGCTTGCGGCTGAATGAGTCCTGCGCGAAGGTATACGTTTCGTCAACGATGTTATAGCCTCGGGGCGGGAACATAACATTCAGCGGACTTTTCGGATCGTCGATCTTCACGGGTATCAGCGTCGGATAAGTCCAGTGAAACTTGAAGAAGCCGCCGATTAGTTCATTGAACTCGGGCCAAGTTCCAGTTAAGACTTGAGGAGAGTCCGGAGTCGGTCCGGGCTTGCTCGCATGGTAGGAATCGGATGCGGCGTGGATGCCGGCCAGCCCCTTTCCGCCTTTCACGAAATCGAGCAGCGCATTGCGGCGCAGATCGGTTGTGGCCTGATCGCTCGGATCGTCCAGGAAAAACCCGGTGGTGTCGTCCAGGAAGATCGCGTCGTACTGCTTCAGATTCTCCGGCGTGATCGCCGCCGCATCGTAGGTGATGGTGGTCATCCACGCCCCGGTCTTATCGCCGGTGTACTCGACCATCTTGGCGGCCAGCGGAATGGTACTGTGTACGAATCCCACGGCCCGGCAGAGAACAAGCACGCGGCGGAGGCTCTTCGGCGCGGCGTACGGCTTGTCCGGGAGAGACGCCATCAATGCCGCGATATCGGCGGGGTTCGCGAACTGTCTCTGGGGGCAGCCCTTGGAAAAGCCGCCGCTGAATCCGTCTGCCGGGCAATTTGCCGGCTGGCCTGACGGCGGCGCTTGTGCAAAGCTCATCTGAGCCGTCAACAACACCACGCCGACTGCCGCTGCAACTCCACATCCTTTCAATGTCATGGCGTGATTATATACGGGGTGGGCCGCCCGACTCCGGTTAGCTTAAGCGGGATTGCAATTGCTTGCGGTAACGGCGGCTTAACCGCAGTCGCGTGCCGTCTAGCGTCCGGCGCAGGAAATCGCTCAAACCTGCGATCATGCTGACCGCCGAATCGTTCCTACCCTCGCGCACCAATCCAGCGACGGCGTTCAACGTGTTGAATAGAAAGTGCGGCTCGATTTGCCGGCGCAAGGCGTCGAGT
>NZ_CAJCHS010000454.1 GCF_903970205.1 Nevskia soli
GTTACTGCTCCCGCTCGGATAGAGACCGGGCTAACTTTAAACACGGGCTTCGCTTTGGCAACGGTAAGTTTCCCCGGTGCTTGAGTCAGGGCGTAGTTAGCGAGTTTGTTATTAGGGTCGATCAGAGCGGGAATGACGGAGTGTTCCCCGACCGCGCTGCTGTTGTCCGCAGTGCTCGTCGCTATGGCCGTGATTCCGTCCGGATTGGAACTTACCGTAGCGGTGAACGGGGGATTGGGTTCCCCGTAACACCGGGCCGCGCCTTGCGCCGTGACAGTCAAAGGAGCCGGCGTTACGGTCAGAGTTCCAGAAATCGGAACCGGCGTGTAGTTGACCAGTTTGTCCACCGGGCCCGTCAGAACTGGAACGATGTCATAGTTCCCAACGGAGCTACCGGAATCGGCCGCGCTGTTCGCTGTCGCGGTCAGGCTGTCCCGATTCGCGCCCACCGTCACAGGAAATGCCGGGTTATCGGCACCGTACGGGCGGGTCGCATTCCCGGCCGTCACCGTGACCGCAGCCGGCGTTATCGTCAGCTTTCCTGGCTCCGTCTTCAAATGGAAGCGCTCGCTGTGCGTTTTGCGTAACTCTTCGTAAGCCACGAGCGTGGGCACAATGTCGTAGCCTTGATCGTTAACCGGGCTGTCAACCGTGGCTTCCGTCTGGCAAAGTACGTCGAAATGGGGTGTCTCCACGCCGTGAGGTTTGATCACCTTATGCGTGAAGACAGGATTGTTTTCACCGTACACCCGCGTCTTATCTTCGGCACGGATGATGACTGTCGGCCGGCCCTTCTCTTCCAATTTTTCTTCGCTGTTACGAGCCATACGAGTCTCCTCTCAAACACTCTAATGTCATCTGATCTCCGGAACAACTTCCTGTCGATCTTCCGGGCGGGAGATGATTTTCTGCCCGATATTGGTCGTCTGCACAGACACCGACGTCGACCCCACCCGTTCCGCGATCTCCTGCCAGCACCCGGCCAACGCCTTCGTCGATAGGTCGAGCGGCTCCCGGCACTGTTCGATTCCCTGCTTCACGCTGTTGGTCCACGGGATCCATTCACCGCGCCGTTGGTGGCCCAGGTTCGCCAGATCCTTCAAACTCTCGTACGAAACCAGCTCCACCGCGTACTGTTGCCCGATGCGATGAACCCGTTCCTGACAGATCGTGAGCGCCTGCCGGGCCGCGTTCAAATCTAGCGCATGCCCCGCCCGCTTCTGCGCGGATCGGGCCGCCCTCAGGCCCTCTTCCAGAAACCCCATCATGTCGAGAATCACGTCTCCCAAACGGTCCACCAGCGCCGCATCGCCTTTCGCCGGTTTGTCCTCGACCACGGTTAGCCGCAAAGCGACCAGGGTGTCCCGCAACTTACCCAGTTCTTGAATCAGTTCCCGGAATTTGGCCTCGAGCGCCATCGTTATCTCCTCACAAGCTCCTGATAGAACTTCTGGGCGATCACACCGGGGCGCGCCAAACGCCGGTTCAACGCGATGCGGCTCGCCCCGATCAGATAACGCTCCGAAACAATGCCCGGATCCGTACCGGCCGCCAGACGGCACGCCGCTTCTTCCACAATCTGCTGATCTTTCTTCTGGAAATGCACCACCTGCGCCAGCGATTTGTTGCCCAGCGTTTCAAACGGCTGGAAACACATGGCGTCCACCGCTTTCGCGCAAGCCTCGGGAAAACTCTTCAGGATTTCCTCGGGAATGTTTCCCGCGCGCGGATTCGAATAGATCCGGGTCCAGGCGCGCCGGTATGCTTCCGCCTCATCGGTAAAGCCCATGCGCCGCAACAGCTCCACGCTGATGAGCGTCCGCAGATACGGCGTTGGATGAACACCGTCCGGATTGAACCCAAACACCAGCGCCGGCGCGCGGCCCACCACATCCATCAGTGACCCCACCACTTCCGGCCCGCCCAACAACAGCGCGCTCATATCGGCGAACATCTCGCGATTCCAGCGCGCCCACACGGACGCCACCGAGCGTCCCAGCCCCGCCTTCAACAGCCGCAGCGCCACGTTCCGCGGAATCACTTTGGACAGCCCCAGCTCGGTCTGCAGATTGTGGCTGACCTCGTGCATTACCGCCCCCAGCGTCCACGGATTGATCAAACGGTGATAAGGCAACTGCACCAGTGGAAACGGATTCAACTGACGCCCGAGCTTTCGGATCGCGATCCCCCGGCGGATCGTGGCCGGCGCGAAACCGGTCCGCATAAAACAGAACGGAGGCGGAGCCGGTATCGATTTGGCGACGCCCAGGTTGCTGAAGATCGCCTGGTAGCAATCCATGGCGATGCGATCACAACTCAGCAGCCACTCCCCATATGGCATGGATTGCCGCTGACCGAACAGTTCGAAGTAGAAGTCCCAGATCTTCTCAATGCCCTGGACCCACTTGTGCGCCCTGTCTTTGTGGCGCACAACGTTCAGGAGTTGCGGTGAGCCCGGCTCTTCGCTCGCCGCCGCAACAGCCTCGGTCACGCGCCCCGACATCCCCAACAATCCAGCGCGCAGTTTGGTGATCAGCTGATTCACCACCTGGATGTGGCCTTCGGACGGCGACGCCGGACCGGTGCCGAATTCCTCGCGCCGGAACGGCCGCAGCGCCGCGGCATGCCGGGTTACGTTGATCGATTGCGCCCGCAGCCAGGAGGGCAGTACGGCCGGAGCCGGAACGGCCCTCTTAAGTCGCGGCCTCCCCGTCGCGGACGCCGGGCGCGCCGGATCCTTACGTATCCCTGCTTTGGGCAGAGTTTCCGCCAGCGCTGCCATTGCATGCCTACCGGATTACTTGTCCACAGCAGCGGCAATAGGCCGGGGCCGGGGCGACGGCCGGAGCAACGGCCGGTGCCGCGGTGGCGACGACGCCGGCGCCGGCGCAGGCCGGACAGATGCACTGACCCGCGACGATCCGTCCGGTCCGTGTGGCAACGCGAGTGCCGGGAATCACGGAAGCACCCGCCGCGTGAGTTACACGCCGGCCGGCTCCCTGTTGAACCCCATGTTGAACGCCATGTTGAACCCCATGTCGGGCAACATGGTGCGGAACTCGAACCAGTCTGCCGCCAATGCGGTGGTATCGCCAGTGCGGACGTACGATTCCGTGTCCGATGGTCCGCCCGGCCGTCCGATGGAAGCGCTTTTCGATATGGTTGTGCCGGCGCATGGCGTGAGCCCGGCGTGCCGGATGCCCAAGCACGTGCCGGGTCGTCCGGGTAAGGGTCCGGACCGCCATGCGCGGCGTAACGGTTCGGCCGTGCGCCGCCTGGCGCGCTACGCTGTGCACCGTTTTGCGCGCGATCTGCGGAACGACCTTCAATAACCGGCGAGCGCCGGGTTGCCGGTGCAGGGTGCGCGCAATCTGGCCCACCTTCCGCGTCAGCTGCGGGGTTACCCGCGTGACGGCCCGGACTACCTTCGGCATCAGCCTTTTGGCCGCGGGCGCGAGCGCCTTGGCTGCGACCGGCAGGAGTTTCGAAGCGGCCATCCCGATCAACGGCAGAAAGTGCTCCGCCGCTTCCTCTTCGGTTTCGGCTTCCGCCGCCAGTTCTCCCAGGTGCTCCATCATGGCGTCCGGATAAATCTTGCGGATGGGGCTGAGCTCCTCTTCGCTTTCGAACTCGTCCTCGTACTCACCCTCGGCTTCAAATTCGAGCTCGCCTTCGTCCTCGAACTCGAATTCGCCCTCCCCTTCAAGTTCGTCTTCGAACTCGAGTTCTTCCTCGCCTTCCTCCTCCAGCTCAAGTTCGCTTTCGAGTTCCGGCAAGATCTCCGTTTCGTAGTGGGCTGACCCACATGCTTCGCACAAGCGTGCCATTTCTCATTTCTCCTTCGATGTTCCGATTCCTGGCGGCCGGGGGTCAGCCTCGCGTGGCCATACGACGCCGTTGAACGCGGCGAGGGCGCTGCGGGCGCTTGTAGGACTTGCTCACTTTCATGTTGCGCACCAGCGCGGCCGTGCATGCCTTGCGGCTGCCGAGCACGCGCTTCATTTGTTTCACCGTCGCGCGAGCCGCTCGTCTCCGGGTAACCGGCACACCGCGCGCCGCCTGGCGTTTCAGGTCCTTTGCCGCGCGACGCATAATCGTGGGCAGCAAGCGAACCATCGGGCGGGTCGCGCGGCGCTTCCGGAGGATGCGGGCCAGCACCGCGGTGCCTTTCACCATATGCGGGAGTACGCGGCGCAGGGTACGCCGGTCGCGCGGCGAAATCACCGTCACGGCGGAAGCCCCGGCCATTGCCTCGGCCTCGCCTTCATGCTGTTCGTGAGAGGCCGCTTCGGCCAGCATCTCGGCCAGCGCTTCGTTATGCGTCAATTCGTGCGAGGCGATTTCGTGCGCCATTTCGGCCTCACCCTCGTATTCACCCTCTTCTTCGCCCTCGAACTCGTATTCCGACTCGTACTCGCCCTCGCCCAGCAGCGAGCCCGCGGCCTTGCCCAGCATCCCGCCGACCGGACCGCCGATGGCCGTGCCCACCAGTGGAGCCGCAACCTTGGCCACATTCTTCAATACCGGCGCCACTTTCTTCAGAAACTTTCCGATTCCGCCGAAGAACTGCTCGGTTTCGAACTCGCCTTCGAATTCATCCTCGCCTTCCGATTCACCGAATAAGCCGCCGATCGCGTTACCGATAGCGCCCCATTCGCCCTCGCCTTCCTCTTCATACTCGGCTTCGTACTCTTCTTCGAGCTCCTCCTCGCCCTCGGACTCGCCAAGAAGGCTGCCGATAGCGCTGCCGATAGCTCCCCATTCGCCTTCGGCTTCTCCTTCCTCCTCGCCTTCGTGAAACTCGTTCTCGAGTTCTAACTCGAGCTCGCCTTCGTGGTCTGCCATTGCGCTCACCTCCTTTAAAATGGTTGCGACACATCAACGATAGTTTTCGGCATCGATCTTCGTCTAGTCGCTTTTTGCGGCTAACCATTTCGTAGTCGCTCATTTTTGTTAGCTAGAACGCGATTTTCTAGAGTTTTTTGGTCTAATTCGTGTTATTAAACCTTTGTTGGGGTTTCTCGAACAACTCAGTAGCGTTGGAAAGCACGACTAACCGGTCGATCCGCGAGTCCCCTAAAAATGCGACTTGCAACGTGCGAAATCGGGATGATACCGTTAACTCCCGCGGCGGTGCGCAATGAAAGATGTGGAAACAGCTTCGACTGAAGAACTGGTACGGCTCCTCGTGGAGCGATCGGAGTGCGCGGCCAACCTGCATGGCGTTCATGAGCCTAACGCGGAAGATGTCTTGTTCGACATCAAAGTCGAAGAATCACGCTATCTGCTGGTCCGTTTACCGAAGCCTCCGCAACAGAGTGTTCAGCTTAGCCCGCGCGAGCGGGAAATCGTTCGCCTGGTCGCACGGGGGCACTCGAACAAAATCATCGCGGACGTTCTCAGCATCAGTTCGTGGACGGTATGTACGCACTTGCGCCGAATCTTCGCAAAGCTGGGCGTAGGTTCGCGCGCGGCCATGGTTGCCTGCATGCCGGAACTGAGCCGAACAGCGGCCTCGGCTCAGGAGCCGCCGGTGATCAATCGGTCCGAACGCGATCTTCATTTCCGCGCCGCGGGTCCCGCAGGCAAGTAAAATGTCTGCGATTCATGAACGCGTCGGGATTTGCCAGTGCCTCCTGCCTCCAAAACCGCGACATAGCCAGTAAACGCTTCGTCAAATAGAAGGGGCTATTCAGTATTTCCAAACCGCAGCATAGCGAATCACCTACCTTCGTCGTTGATCTAAACCTATCTGACGAAGAACTTGTCGTAGCTTCGCGTGGGTTCAATTTTCAGGGTTATTTCGTGGTTCCCGATAACAAAGACAAACCCACAAAATGGCTGAAGCTATGGTAAAGGGACGCGCGTTTTATAGTTCCTGACGGCGCGCTCAATAGGCTGTCAGTGAAACGTTGTCGATATCGACTTGCCCCAATCCCAAGCTTTGTATGGAAATCCCAAGTCTCTGACCAAGATGGACAGGTTGCGCGCCCGTCTTAACAACAATCGTATCTTCCAGAAACGTACCGGCCGCAGGAAACAAACCGGCACCCGACGAAGCAAGGGGAGTG
>NZ_CAJCHS010000455.1 GCF_903970205.1 Nevskia soli
CGCGGGATATCGGTATGGCCGTCAGTCCGCGGCTTGCCGATATCCAGACCGGCCACCGTGTCGCTAGTGACGTCGTTATGCGTATCGATTAGAATTGCGGATTGATCGACGCGTTTAACATCTTCATCGGTAACCGTGCGGAAGCCGTTTTGCGCGTGGGCGGCGCCGGCGCCGAGCAGAACAAAAGCAAGAAACGCACAAGCATGCATCGCCTCAGGATAGAGTAAATCAGGATGGGCGAAGCGCTGCAGCGCCGGCTGAAGCAGGAGCGATTCGAATCGCCGGCATTCGAGGCGATGTTGAACGTGATGGTTGCCGCCGATCACTTGCATCAAAAAGCGGACGACGTTTGCCTTAAATTCAAACTGACATTTGCGCAGTACAACGTGCTTCGGATTCTGCGCGGCTCCGCTCAGGGCGGCCTGCCCTTCGAGGAGATTCGCTTCCGCATGCTGGATCGCTCGGCCGATCTCGACGCGATTCTCGCGAAACTCGAGGGCGATCGCTGGCTGGACCGGGACGCGCCGCAAATCAATCCGCAGCTCTCCGTCGCGCGCATCACGCCGCGGGGCTTGCGGCTGATCGAAGAGATGGAACCGGCCATCGCCACGCTGCAGGAATATATGGCATCCTGCCTCTCGCGGCGCGACCTCCGCGAGCTTTCGCGGGAGTGTGAGTGCATCTACGGCCACGATCCCTCGTGCGGGGCAGGTAGCGATTCCGAATAGCTTTTCACAACTACGTTCCAAGGGGAAACGCGATGTTCTCGACGCTGATTCGAACGCTTAACGATCCCGCGATGACGATTGCGCGGCTCACGCTGGGAATCGTCTTCTTCGTTCACGGCGCTCAGAAAGTGCTGGGCTGGTTCGGGGGCCAGGGTCTGGCGGCGACCTACCACGGTTTCACCCAATTCATGCACATCCCCGCGGTGTTCGCCGTCCTGGCCATCGCCGCGGAGTTTCTGGGCGGCCTCGGACTGATCGTCGGGTTCCTGACCCGCATCGCGGCTTTCGGCATCCTTTGTGAAATGCTGGTGGCCGTCTTCAAATTTCACCTGCCGAACGGGTTCTTCATGAACTGGACCGGCCAGCAGAAAGGCGAGGGATTCGAATATCACCTGCTCGCGATTGCTCTCGCGGCCGTCATTATGATTCGCGGCGCGGGCGCCGTTTCCATCGATCGCGCTCTATCCGGTCCGGAGTATAGGACGCGCCGCTATTAAGGAGACAGTAGATGAGGGTTTCAAAAGGACTTATTGGCGGCGTTCTTCTAGTTGGCTTCGCGCTAGCCCAAACCCCGAACACCGACGACCTGGCGTGGCAACACGCCGTGGCGCCATATGACGGCGCGCGCAACGCGATCCTCAAGCACGTCGACGAAGGCGCTGCTCACGGCCCCTTTCAACCGCAGTGGCCTTCGCTTCAGAAGTACCGCGTGCCTGATTGGTATCAGGACGCGAAGTTCGGCATCTTCATCCACTGGGGCGTTTACTCCGTGCCGGCTTTCGGCAACGAGTGGTACCCGCGCAATATGTACGTGCAGGGTTCGCCTGAGTTCATCCACCATGTGGCTACCTTCGGTCCGCAGCTCCAGTTCGGATACAAGGATTTCATCCCGCAATTCAAGGCGGATAAGTTCGATCCCGATACTTGGGCGCACTTATTCCGCGATGCCGGCGCTAAGTATGTGATCCCTGTCGCGGAGCATCACGACGGCTTCGCCATGTATGATTCCGGCGTCTCCAGCTGGACTGCGGCGAAGATGGGACCGAGGCGAGATATCGTCGGACAACTCGCTCGATCCGTGCGCGCCGCGGGATTGCATTTCGGAGCTTCCAGCCATCGCGCCGAACATTACTTCTTCATGAATCCCGGACGCGACTTCCCGTCCGATGTCGAAGATCCGCACAACGCGGCCTTTTATGGTCCGGCGCACGCGGGCGTAAACGATAAGAATGGCGCGCACTGGCTGGCGCATCCCGATCCTGCTTATCTAAATGACTGGCTGGCCCGGAGTTCGGAAATCGTCATGAAATACCACCCCGAGGTCATGTGGTTCGATTGGTGGATCGGGACAAAAGAGTTCGAACCTTACTTACAACGCTTCGCGGCATTCTATTACAACGACGCCTCAAAGCGAAACTCCAGCGCGGTGATCAATTACAAGCAGGAAGCATTTCCCGACGGCGCCGCGGTGCTCGATATCGAGCGCGGCCAGTTGGATGCGTCGCGCAAACTCTTCTGGCAGACCGATACTTCGGTGAGTATCAAGTCCTGGGGCTACATCAAGAACGACACGTTCCGCACGCCCGAATCGATGATCCAGCAACTGGTTGACATCGTAAGTAAGAACGGCTGTTTGCTGTTGAATATCGGCCCGAAATCGGACGGAACCATACCGGACGAAGCGCAGCAGATACTGCTTAGCATGGGGCGCTGGCTGAAAGTGAATGGCGAAGCGATTTACCGGACGCGTCCCTGGAAGACGTATGGCGAAGGGCCGACCCATGTGGCCGGCGGGGCTTTTCACGACACCGCAACAAAGGCGTACTCCAGTCGCGATATCCGTTTTACAACCAATGGAGATACCTTATATGCGATCGCGATGGCGTGGCCCGAGGACGGCAAACTAGTCATTCGATCGATAGGTTCGTCGGTCCCTGTAAAGAGCGTGCATTTACTCGGATCGGATGCGGAAATCAAGTGGACGCGCACCGAGGACGGACTTACCTTGCAACTCCCCGCCCGGAAGACCGGCGAGTTTGCGTACGCTTTCAAGATAGAACCCAAATAACGAATGAAGGTGACTAAGCTATTCTTCCTGCTGCAGCTGGCGGCGTTGGGCGTGGTGGAGTGTGCCGATTTCCGGCCGCCCGCCGTGCCGCTGGTAACTCACGACCCTTACTTCAGCATCTGGTCCATGGCCGACCATCTGACTGACCAGCCCACGAAACACTGGACGGGCGCGGTCCAATCCCTAACATCTCTGGTGCGCGTCGACGGCAAAGTTTACCGCATCATGGGCGCAGACCCGCAAGGCACGCCCGCTCTCCCGCAAACTCATCTCGAAGTTCTCCCCACACATACTATTTATCAGTTCGAGGGCGCTGGCATTCACGTCGATTTAACCTTTCTAACGCCGGCCCTGCCGGACGACCTCGATATACTCTCCCGCCCCGCGACGTATCTCACCTGGCGAATTCACTCGCTCGATAGTAAACCGCACGATGTCGCGATCTACTTCGACGCCGGGACCGAAATCGCCGTCAACACGCGCGATGAGCCGGTAGAGTGGTCGCGCTTCAAGCTGGGCAATCTCGAAGTCTTGCGGGCCGGCACGCGCCAGCAGCCCGTGCTTGCCAAGTCGGGTGACGATCTGCGGATCGATTGGGGTTACTTGTATGTAGTCGCTCCGCCCGGCGGGAGCGGCGTCGCAACGCTTCGTCCGGACGCACTTACTGCGTTCACCGCGGGTGGAAGCCTGCCCGAAGCGGATAGCATTGACGCCTACAGACGCTACGGCCAACCGCCGTCGGTCCTGGCGTACACCTTCGCGTTAGGTCAAGTTAGCAGCGAGCCGGTGTCGCGGCACCTCGTGATCGCCTACGACGACGAATATTCGATCGAATACTTCGAGCGCCGGCTGCGTCCTTACTGGCGCCGCAACGGAGCCGGGCCGGCTGAAATGCTGCAATCAGCACTGAACGACTACGACTCGCTCGAGCAGCGCGCCACCCGATTCGATCAGACCCTGATGGCCGATCTTCGCAAAGCGGGCGGCGACGATTACGCCAAGCTCTGCGCGCTGGCTTACCCCCAGACCCTTGCCGCGCATAAGTTAGTCGCGGATATCGATGGCACGCCTCTCTATTTCTCGAAAGAGAACTTCAGCAACGGTTCCGTCGATACCGTGGACGTTACCTATCCAAGCTCCCCTTTCTTTCTCTTGTTAAACACGCGTCTGCTGGAGGGTCAACTGCGGCCGGTTCTCGATTACGCGAGTTTGCCGCGCTGGAAGTGGCCGTTTGCGCCGCATGATTTAGGCCGCTACCCGTTGGCGAACGGTCAACAGTATGGGGGCGGCGAGAAGACCGAGGAGAATCAGATGCCGGTTGAAGAGAGCGGCAACATGCTTCTGATGACCGCCGCGATGGAGCAGGTCAAGGGCAACGCCAGGTTCGCCGCGCAATACTGGCCCGTCCTGACTAAGTGGGCGGAGTACTTGAAGAGTAAAGGACTCGACCCGGAAAACCAGTTATGCACGGATGACTTCGCGGGGCATTTAGCGCATAACGCCAACCTATCCGCCAAGGCGATCCTGGCGCTCGCGGCATACGGAAAGCTAGCCGGAATGCTAGGTCATGCGGGCGAGCAGCGCGATTATGAAACGCTGGCCCGAAAGTATGCCGGCCAGTGGGTCGAAATGGCCAAAGATCAGGATCATTATCGGCTCGCATTCGACCGGCCCGGCACCTGGAGTCAGAAATACAATCTGGTCTGGGACAAGCTACTCGACCTGCACCTATTCCCGCCGGAAGTAGTCAAACAAGAACTCGCGTTCTACTTGACCCATGAGCATATTTACGGCTTGCCGCTGGACAATCGCGCAGACTATACCAAGATCGACTGGCTGACCTGGACCGCGACACTAGCCGACACCCAGCAGCAATTCGAAGCGATTTTCGACGGCGCTTACCGCTTCGCCAATGAATCCCCCAGCCGCGTTCCGCTAAGCGACTGGTATGAAACCAGGACCGCCAAGCAGGACGCATTCCAGGCCCGCTCGGTGGTCGGCGGAATCTTCATCCGGATGTTAGCGAACCCGGAAATCTGGAAGAAGTACGCGTTACTGTCCGTTCCATAGCCCGACGGACCCCGAGCAAAACGCTCCTACCGAGCCGCGCGCGTAGGTAAGCGGTGCTATACCAGTCCCAGACCTCAATCCCAGCCCCGGCCTTCCATACTTTCTACAGGTTGTGGGCTGCCATCGCGGCGCGCAGCCAACGTCACTGCACTGCACGCCGGTACTTGTCTCGCCGCTCCCGTCGGGATTCATGGTCCACACCTCGGCGTAAGCATCCGGATTGGACTGCTTCATGCCGTTGATGTCGTACTCAAACGCGATCTTCTTCCCGTCGCTTGACCAATTCGTATCGCCTGCTTCGTCCGGAACGTCGAAGTTCGTCAGTTGAACCACCTGGCTGCCATCGGCGTTCATCTCGAATATGTTGAGTTTGTTCCCGCCTTGGCGATCGGATCCAAATGTAATTCGGGTTCCATCCGGAGACCATACCGGGTCGGCGTTGTTGGCCGCATCGGTCGTGAGTTGCACGAAACCCGTGCCGTCCGAATGCATCGAATAGACTTCCAGATAGTTACCGTTCATCAGGCTCATGAACACCACCTGGTTATCGACCGACCACCGAGGTTCGACACTAAAGACCGTAGCCGAGAGGATGGCCGCGTCATCCGTGCCGTCCGCGTTCATCACCCGGATGTCGGTCATAGGCGGCGGCTGGTTCGCCTGCGGGGACTGGTAGAGCCTTGCGTAGATGATCTTGGTTCCGTCGGCAGACCAGCTTGGAGT